>JALZFJ010000092.1 GCA_030867425.1 Actinomycetota bacterium
GGCCACAGAGGACTTAGAGGCCATGGAGGCACGCATGACGACCGCCCGCTCGGAGGTCGCGGCGAGAGACGAGTTCGATTTCGAGGTCGTCAACGAAGACCGCGAGAGGGCCCGAGAGGATATCATCGAAGTTATGTGGAACATCGTAGGAGAAGGAGAAGACGAAGATGCTGAACGAGCTTAAGATCGACGACCTGTTGGACAAGGTGGACTCCCGCTACGGGCTCGTCCTAGTGGCCGCCCGGCGGGCGCGCGAGATCAACGAGTATGCGGCCACCCTGGGACTGAACGAGTCCCTGGGCATCCCGGGCCCGCAGGTCCACACCCGCTCCCAGCACCCCCTTAGCATAGCCTTCGAGGAGCTCAGGGCGAACAAGCTGAAGATCGGCTTCAGGCAGCTGCCAGAGGAGGCCGATGCGGAAGGAACCGGGGCTGCCGCCGACGCTGGCGACGATTACCTAGATTCCATGCAGGGTTTGGGCACCCCCTCCGGAAGCGTTGTCGCGGACGGAGCCGCCGGCGAGACCGACGAGGACGGCGAGGGCGCGGCCTAAGTCCCTCCGGGAGGTCGAGCCTTGATCCTCCTCGCGGTCGGCCCCGGGTCAGGTGCTTTGAAGGCGCCGCAGATCGCCCGCGAGCTCTCCGAAGCCGGGCAAGAGGTAAGAGTCCTCTTGGGGTTCAAGACGACGAGCTTCGTCGGCCCAGCCGCGTTTGGGGGATGGATCGTCGAAGAGGTCGCTGACACCCCAGAGGCCCTGATCTTCGCTCCCGCCTCGACCGGAACCCTTGCTCGGCTCGCGCACGGTCTGGCTGACGGATCCGCCGAACGAACCTACGCCACCGGTGTACGACCGGCGATCGTGGTCCCCGAGCTGGACAAGGCCACCCGTGAGCACCTGGCCGTGCGCGAGAACTTAAGGCTCCTGCGGGAAGACGGGTGCCGCGTGCTGGAGGGCTCAGAAGAAGACATGGCCTCCCCGGAGGGGATCGTGAACGAGGTTCTCAACGCTCTAGGCGGGCCGCTCTCGGGGTTGCGCGTGCTGGTCACGACCGGAGGGACGCGAGAGCCAGTAGACAAGGTGCGCGTCATCAGTAACCGCTCTTCGGGGAAGATGGGGCGGGCAATAGCCCGCGAGGCGTATCGGCGCGGGGCTAAAGTTACGGTCGTTGCTGCGAACATGGAGGGGAAAGAGCCGGGCTACCGGTGGGTGGACGTCGAGACCTACGCGGAGGTCGAGGAGGTTACCACGGCTTTGGCAAGAGAGGCCGACGCTCTGATCATGGCGGCGGCCGTCTCGGACTTCACGCCTGCCAGGGTTGAGGAGGGCAAGATTCGTCGGGGTGGCACGAAGGAGCTCGACCTCAAGCTTGTGCCGACCGGAGACATCCTCAAGGCCGTCAGGGAGTCAAACCCGAAGCTCTTTATGGTAGGATTTGCTGCAACGGACGGGGACCCTGTGGCTGACGCCCGCGAGAAGCTAACGACGAAGGATGTAAACCTCGTGGTCGGGAACGACATCTCTTCAGAGGGATCGGGCTTCGGCTCCGACGAGAACGAGGTCCACGTGGTGGGCCGCAAAGGGGAGCGTTTCGTGCCGCGAGCCCCGAAAGCGGAGGTAGCTCGCGTCATACTCGACGCTCTGGCTCAGGAGATCGACGAGCAATGATAATGGTAGGTGAGGAGACCCTGACATGACGGAGAGCGGCACGGTTGCGACCAGTGGAGAGGCTACGGCCGGGATAGGTGACGCGAAGACCGCGCACCTATTTACCTCGGAGTCGGTGACCGAGGGGCACCCGGACAAGATAGCCGACCAGATCCCCGACGCTATCTCGCCCGACCAGTTAGCGACATGGCCGAAACCCTCGACAGTGAGGCCGTGGATATGACCACGCTCCACGCCCTGGTTGAGAAGTACTTCGATCTGAGCCCGGGCGCGACCATCCACGAGCTGCACTTGAGGCGCCCGATCTACGCGGCCACGGCCGCCTACGGGCACGTCGGACATCACGAGGCGGGCTTCGCCTGGGAGCGGACCGACCACGCCGACGGCCTGCGTCGCGCCGGCTTGTAGCAGTAGTTGGCCAACCGTACGGCGCCTTCGGGCAGGGGCTCGGCACGCAGGAGAACCGCTCCCGTCGCGCGGGTGAGCCTCCTCATCCCCTCACATGCCTTGCCGCACTTTAGCTACCTCGTGCCCGAAAACCTCGCGCGAGAGATCCGGATCGGAACGGCGGTCGTGGCTCCCCTCTCCGGTTACTCCCGACTCGGCATCGTCGTCGGGTTCGAGGAAGCAGCCGGCGACCGTTCACTCAAGAAGATACGGGCCACGCTAACGGAGTTCTCCCTCCCGGAGGGCCTGGTGAAGCTCTGCGGCTGGGCCGCCGTGGCCGCAGCCCTCCCGCTGCACGCTACGCTGCGGATGGCGCTCCCGCCCGGGCTCGCAGCCAATTCCTATGAGGTTCGTCATCCCGCCTCCGATTGGCCCTGGAAGCCGGGGAGCGTCGTTAGCCGGTCGCGATTGCGCCGCGCTTTGGGCAGCGAGGGCTTGAAGATCGCCGAAAGAGTAGGAAGGGTTGCGTTCTCCCCGACGACTCCCGCGCGACGGAGCGTCGAGTGGGCGGTGGCCGAGAGGGACGCTCCCGAACCACTGCGCCGGGCACCCCGACAGCGGGCTTTGTTAGAGGCTCTCGCAGGCCACGACCGCGGCCGTACGGTCGTGAATCTTCTGGAAGCGGCAGGCGCCAGGAGAGAAACCCTCCGGCGACTGGTCCAGCGCGGAGCCGTCCGGCTGGAGAAGAGACCCGAGCCGGTCCCGGTCTCGTACGCGAGGGGCTCCGGCTCAGGCCTGGCCGCGTATGAGGACAGAGCGAAGGGGGTGTTCGCACGGGGAGGGACCTCCTGGGTGTGGCGGATGCCTACGACGCAGTGTGCCGTAGTAGCGGCGGCAGTCGTGAGGGCCGCCGTCAGGCGCGGGGAGCAGGCTCTAGTGCTCGCACCAGAGATCGAGGCCGTCGAACGGCTGGTGGAGGCGTTCGAAGGGCTGTTGCCCGCGGGACTCACCGTCGCGCCGTACCACAGCTCTTTGGGTCGGAGCCGCGCCGCAGTCTACGAGGCGGCGCGTCGTGGAGAGGTGGACGTCGTGGTCGGGACGCGTGCGACGGTGCTCGTGCCTATGGAGCGGCTCGGCGCCGTCTGCGTGGTGGACGAGCCGAACGAGGCATACCGGGCGAGCCCGGGCTACCAGGGCGTACCCGTACACGTCCGGGATTTGGCGCGCGCGCGGGGTAAGATCGAGGGCATCCCCGTCCTTTTCTTCTCGCCTTTCCCTTCCTTGAGGGTGTACGCGCAGGAGAGCGGGACGTGGCGACTGCCGCCCATCGAACCCACCCGGTGGCCGACGGTCTCGGTGGTGGACATGCGGGGCACGGGAGCGACGCTGAGCTCGGCTCTGCTCGACGCCTGCCGTCGAATGATACGACTTGGGAGACGTGTCGGCGTCGTGGCAAACAAGCTCGGGCGAGCCGCGACCCTCTCCTGCAACCGGTGCGGCTTCACGTGGACGTGCCCCTCATGCGACCTCCCTTTAAAGCCCCGCGGCACGATAGACACAGATGCGCTCTTCTGCGCTTCCTGCGGGCACGAGGAGGGAGCCGCTAAGAAGTGCCCTGCCTGCGGTTCGGACCGCCTCGGCGTCTCCGGTCTTACCGCAGAGAGGGTTCGGGCAGAGCTCACGGACGCTCTAGGCGTCGAGGTCGGGTTGCTCACGGCGAACGTCCGGGAAGGGGAGAGGGCGCCGGTCGTAGCGGGCACGGCCCGGTGCGTGCTCGAGGGGGAGTGGGACCTGGTCGCGGTACCCGATGCGGATTCACTCCTCTTCGGCAGCTCCGTCGAGAAGGGCTTCAGGCTCTTGTACGGGGCGGCAGAAGCGAGCCGGGACTGGCTCCTCGTGCAGACCCGCTCACCAGAGCACCACGCGCTCAGGACAGCTCTTCGGGGCGACTACGAGGCGTTCGCGGCGACGGAGCTCCCCAAACGCCGCGCTTTAGGATATCCGCCTCACACGCACCTTGCGGAGGTCACCTTCGAAGGGTCCGAGGAGGCGGTGCGGCGTGCGGTAGAATCGCGGTTGCGGCCGGCCTTAAGGGACACGGTACAGATGCTCGACCCGGTGCCGTTTCCGGGGGACGGAGGCCGTACCGTCTGGCGGGTACTATTGAGAAGCCGCAAGCGCTTCGCCGTGGCGGAGGCCGCGTCCCTCGTCGCGAACGAGGCGGCCGGGGCTCGCGGCCGCGACGCGCTCAAGGCGCACATAAATATGGACCCCGAGGAGGTTTAAGAGTGGCGGAGGCGGTACATGAGATCAGGACGTTCGGAGACCCAGTCTTGAAGTCGCGGGCGACGCCGGTGAAAGAGTTCGACGAGTCGCTGGTGCGCTTGGCGGAGGACATGCTAAGGATCATGCGCGAGAACGATGGCGCAGGCCTCGCGGCCAACCAGATAGGCCGCTTGAAACGCATCTTCGTCGCCGCCTACGAGGACGAGGGAGAAGTCTACGAATTTGCGATCGTAAACCCCGTGATCGAGGAACGCTCCGAGGTCCTTGAAAAGGCCGAGGAGGGCTGCCTCTCCATCCCACAGACACGGGTCGAGGTCGAGCGCCCTAGGACCGTGACGCTCTCGGGCAAAGACCCTTTGGGCGCACCCGTGCGTGTCGAGGCGGAGGGCCTCCTCGCCCGCATCTTTCAGCACGAGATAGACCACCTCGACGGTATCTTGATGCTGGATCGCACCGACCGCGAGTCCCGAAAAGTAGCCATGCGCGAGCTGCGGGAACGCATGCTGGCTCGTCGCTAAGCCCCGTGAGGCTAGCGTTCGCTGGTACCCCGGCCTTCGCCGCCACGATCCTGCGCGGCTTGACAAACTCTGATCACGAGGTCGGGCTCGTGATCTCGCAACCCGACCGCCAGCGTGGACGCGGGCGCAAACTCCTGACCACCCCCGTCGCCCGGCTAGCTCGCGAGGAAGACCTCAACTTGCGCCAACCGGAGCGCATAGGCGAAGTGGCTGGTGAGATCTCCGCCCACGACGCCCTCGTAGTCGCCGCCTACGGCCAGATCCTGCGCCCTGACACCCTGTACGCGGCACCTCTGGGCGCTTGGAACGTCCACGCCTCGCTCTTGCCCCGCTACCGCGGCGCCGCCCCGATAGAGCGCGCGATTATGGCCGGAGAAACAGAGACAGGC
>JALZFJ010000101.1 GCA_030867425.1 Actinomycetota bacterium
CCGGCCCCTGTTTTTTAGGGAAGCCACAGAAGAAGATTTAACCTAAAGTTTTCCCACGCTTAACACGCTCTTTAACCCTTTCCCCTATCCTGTGGCTCGGTGGGGCAACAAGGAGAGGGAAAGGAAGAGATACCATAACAATACAGCAAGACACCATAGCCAAGAACATCCTCAACCATCTCAGCGACCTTAAGAACTACCCAGACCAAGCCCTAGCCCCCTACGAGGAGTTCATGCTCGGCGGGAAGAGCTACTACTTCACCCCCGGCGGGTTCCTCTACCGCAAGGACCCAGGCTCAGAAGAACTAGGGGGCTTTTTGTGCGGCTATCTCACCGATGAGGTCTGGCACTACAGGATCGATGACAGCTAGCTGTATAGTGAAACCTTCTCTATAGAGAGTGCGTTTGTGGAAGATGTACAGAACTTCGCTAGGTGCATTACTCGTAACGGTCTACGCTCTACTAACCCGTGCTGTACTAGAGCCTGAGCTTCTCGCTTATCTTCTGCTTGTCGAACCCTATGATGACCTCGCCGTCCATGACGGTGGTAAGGGTTGACTGGGAGTTCATCTCGACCATCTCCTGCATGGCGTCGAGGTCAGTACGGATATTCTTCTCGATAAAGTCGATGTTCCTTTGAGAAAGAAACTCTATCTCTGCGTGGCAGACGCTTCAGTCGGGCGCCGTATAGACGACTACGTTCTTGGCGGACATTCGTACTCCTCTATTCGCGAACGTTGCTCTGTCATAGTACTCTGCCAGTAGCCGGTTGCTACGCTCTCCTATTGACCTCGAAGATCACGAACACGCTAGCGTTCAGAGAAGTGCTGCAAACGCCCGGGTCGATGGGATCTTCCGTAATACCCGGCTGTGAGGTCTATCGGCCTGTTGACGGATGCTTCTCGAGGTTTCTCCTGCAAAAGAGACAAAAAGGGAATCCTACGAGCGGACTCCAACCGCTAACCTGCTCATTACGAGTGCGCAGGTCTGAGCCCTCGGCTATTGAGGTTCTGAGGCTAATGATCTTTGCGCCCCGGCTACACCAGCGCCAGCTTCACCTCGGCGGTTCCTTCGTTCAGCAGGGCGCTGAAGCGGAGGGTAGGATATTTCTGGGATTGGAACCTACTTGGTTATGCAAGGGGCGATTGCTCCCAGAATCCTTCACCCTCAGTCCCACAAGTTCTTGGCACAGCTTACATCTTTGCCTGTGAGAGGTGAGTACCTACGACAGGGTGAATCTTTCTGCGACCGCCACTTGGCGTTGTCTGCACTCATAGTTGCCAGGGTGTGGCTGCCGCTCTAGACTCCTGGAGGGAGTAATGCAAGAAACACTCACTCCCAGATAGGCGCGCTCACTTCGGCGTGAGTTCGCAGCAGCGTCTGGAGCCCATCCTGTGTGCCGCCACGCTCCGGTGGGCGGCGGCCCATGCCGCACTCGGTCGCCACGCCGAATCCGGAGACGTGGCGACGAGCCGTGTCGACACGCGAGCGCGTGCCCTCGACGCCGTCGCGGAAATGCACGAGACCGATGTATAGCTCGGTCTCCGGGCGCAGCGAGAGCGATCCCAGGGGCTCGAAGTAAGCGTCGTCGACGCGATCTATGGGAACGGGGAGGTGAAGCCACTGGATAGGACGCCGGACGGTCGCTGAGATCCGGTTTGCGACCTCAACGAGGTTCGCGGCGTCGTCGGGCTCGTGGAAGTGCTCGTGGTCGAAGTCCCCGTAGCAGAGGTGAAAGCCGAGTTCGACGTCGTCCGGAACGACGTGGGAGACGCGGACGAGCCGCTCGATGATCCCGTCCTTCACGTCCTCGAAAGTCGCCTCGAGCCAGCCCTCCCACATCCACATCTCGATGGCGACGTCCCACTGAAGCGCGAGCCGCTCATGTGGGATGCCATCGAGGATGCGATGTACCTCATCCAGTAGTTGCGCCTCGTACAAGGGCTCCACCTCGGCCTGCGCGTTGTCTGTGACGAACATCGCTACCGTCGCGAGTGGCGTCGGGAGGCTCACCTGGAACCGGGCCTCGGGATGCACCACACCGGCCTCTTGGAGTTTCTGGAAGACCTCGAACGAGGTCAGCGCCTCGTCGGCGTACTGGAGATTGGCGAACGACACGTCGTCGATGTCGGCGTCATCGCGCATCCGGAAACGCGGGGTGGGCGGATACTGGCCGGGAACCGGCTTGACGAGCTCAAACTGGGGGATTTCCTTGAAGGCGAAGCCCTGCCAGCCGACCCACTGGGACCGTCCGCCGGTCTCCCCGTCGGGGATGCGGCGCAGGTGTTTGCCGAGCGCCTCACTGGCAGTCCGAAACACCTGTTCAGGGCTGTCGAGCGGAATGCTCCCGACCAGATGGGCGCCTCGCGGTTGATCCGTCATACGTGCCTCCTCATAGATGTAGTATTCGTCTCTAACGCTCACCCGGCGTCGCTCGGTTAAGGTGCTCGGCGAAGCGCATCTTTCCCGCCGACGCTGTTTCTCACTCACCTTTACGGTTTTCCGTTCGCATGCATCGTCCGGCTACTCCGTGTTATCCGGGCGGGGACGTACCGCCAGAGTGACGCGCGAAACGGCGCACAGCTCATCGTCGTCATCTTTGAGGAAGACCTCCCACAACCACGTGGTCTTCCCGTCGTGCAGCCTTTGCGCCTCAGCGTGGATGGCGCCTTCGGTGACGGGACGGAGGAAGCTCGTGTGGTTCGAGAGTCCGACGGCGATCATCCCGTCGTCGTGGACGCTCGCGATCGTAGCCTCCGAGGCGAGCATCTCGGACAGGGCCATGTACACGCCGCCGTGTACCAGACCCCATATCTGCCTGACCCGGTCGGTGACGGCGACGCGCCCCCGAGCAGACGTGTCCGTCAGGCTCAACACCTGGAAGCCGAGGAGGCCGTCGAGCGCCTCTTCGAAGGGGATGGGCGTCTCTTCCCAAAGGGGACCCTCAGGAGCTCTGGCGCCGGTATCTTCCGCCATCAGTCCCGCAAGTCCCTGACGCGGCTCGCCTTGAACTCCGGCTTCTCCAGAGTCCCGTGGGGCTTGAACTCCACGTTCGGGCGCAGTTCCAGGTTGGCCCGGAAAGCCTCTACGAGGCGCTCGTTGAGCTCGTCGTGCTGCGACTCCGGAAGATCGGGCGCCGGCTCAGCAACGATGGTGATCTCGTCGAGGCCATCTTCGGTTTCCAGCACGATCTCGAACTCGTCTCCGAGCTCCGAGAATTTGCGAACCACGTCTTCGATGGCGCTGGGGAATATCGTCACGCCGCGGATGTTCAACATGTCATCTGCGCGACCGGCGAAACCGTCGACCGCGCGCACATGGGTCCGTCCGCACTCGCATGGCTCGTAGTCCAAAGTCGTGAAGTCACCTACCACGAACCGGATCTGCGGCGAGGCTTCCGAACACAGGTTGGTGACGACAGTCAGACCGGACTGGCCGGTCTGTACCGGCTGCAACGTGTCCGGGTCGACGGCCTCGAGGATGTGGGTGTCCTCCATGAAATGTACGGCCGACGGGCAGGTGTAACCCCCGCAAGACGGGGCCGCTTCGGTGCAGCCGTAGAACTGGTGGACGGAGGCGTTCCACATGTCCTCTATCCGTTCGCGGCTGCTCGAAGGCAGCGGCTCTCCCAGGGCTACTATTCGCTGCACACTCGATCCGGCGGGGTCCAGGCCCGCTTCGAGCATCGTGCTGCCGAGGTACAGAGCGTACGAGGGCGTGGCCGATAGGACGGTCGTCTCGAACCGCTGGATCGCGGAACTCCGCGCGTTAGTGTCCAGACCGCCGGCCGGCACTATAGGCACCCCCATGAGTTCGAGCCCGATGTGCAGCCCCCACATCGCAACGTGGGGGCCGTAGCCAAAGCAACACATGCCCACGTCCCGGCCCGCGCGGATGCCCATGGCGTACAAGGCCCGTGCGTTGGTCCAAGCCCACATCTCCCGGTCGAATTGCGTGTAGAAAAAGGGACGCGGCGCAGCCGTAGTGCCGGAGGTCTGGAAGACCTGCCAGCCGTTTCGCAGCCAGTCGTCAGTATCCACGGCCATGTACGTGCCCCACGGGGGGTTCGCCTCAAGGTCCTCGCTCATATCGTCTTTGGTCATGATCGGCAGATTCGCGAGGTCCTCTATGCCGCGGACGTCCCCCGGCTCCAGCCCCAACTCCTTGCACCTGCGACGAAAGAGCAGCGAGCGGTCGAACATGTATCCGACCGCCTTGACCAGCTTCTCGCCCTGGATCGACTCGAGCTCGTCCCTGGAGATAGTCTCCAGCTCCGGCGCCCAGTACTCGTCCGTCGCCGGCTCATCGGGGTCAAGCTTCCACTTTCTAACAGTATCCAGCCACTCGGTACGTGCATCAGCCATGATGGGGTTCTCCTTCCGATTCCCCTCGCCTGCCGCTCACCAGGGCAGGCTGTTCCTCGTCCATCGACGACCACCGCAGGCTGAGCTCGAGGGACGAGCTCAGTTCCCCGTAGCGGTCTTCTTTTTGCTTCTGCAACTCTCTATTGCGGTCTTTCTGTATCTTCTCCGAATGGGTCTCCGCACACACGCTCCGCATCCTCCCAAAGGGTGCCGTCTTTGCCGAGCGTGCTCTCGACGTGCCGCGCTTGCCACCACACTCAAACAGCGTTGGATTCTGGTACCACGCCATCTACGCTTCGGCGACGAAAGCTTCCTTCAAGAAGTCTCCCTCTACCCAAGGGTTAACTTTACAATCGACGACCATGATACTCTCGGGAGCTTCCAGCCACTCCTCTAGCTGGGCCAAGTCACCCAAACTGCGTACCACGAGCCCCTTCCCGCCCATCGCAGTCGCGATAGCGGTGAAGTCGCTCCCTTTGAAGCGGGCAATATCGGTAGGCAAGTCGAGGGAGCGGAAGTGGTGGACCTCAGCCCCGTAGCCGGCGTCGTTCATGACCACGATGACCATAGGGACTCCAAGATGAATCGCGGCGTCGATCTCGCCTAGGCTCATGAGCAATCCGCCGTCGCCTATCACGACTACGGCTAGGCGATCGGGACGGGCGACGGCGGCCCCCATCCCCGCTCCCATGCCGAGCCCTACCGACTGGAAGCCCCAAGCAGGGACAAACCCTGCGGCATCGGGGACTGAGAGGTGCCTGGAGGGGAACCCCTGAAAGTGCCCGCAGTCGACGGCGACCGTACGCTCCTCGGGGAGGATTTCGTCCAGAGCCATGAGTACGGAGCGTGGGTCGACCGTTCCTTCGGTGCTCTCATCCTCAAAGTCATTCTCCCAGCGGAATTCTTCGATGTCTTGGATGGCATCGTCTGTCCTGAAACCCTCTAACCTCGCGTTGCGGCGGACAAGCTCTTGGAGTAACGCATCGGCTGTCTTAGCCGCATCACCGACTACGCCTAACGTGACAGGCTGTATGCGTCCTATCGCCGACGCTTCGACGTCACAATGAACTATCCGGGTCGATGGAGAGAACAGGTTGCCGTGCTTATTCGTCCAGGTATTGAGGCTGGCGCCGAAGGAGAGTACAACGTCGGCCTCGCCGATGAGTCGCACCGCGAGCGGGGAGGCGAACCCTCCGGAGACTCCTAGGTCGAATGGGCTCCCGGCGAAGAAGCCCTTGGCCGCCGCAGAAGTAGCGAAGAGTGCTCCAATCCGATCTCCCAACCCCTCCAAATGCGGACGCGCTGCTGCCAGGGCTGCGCCTCGACCGGCGATGATCACTGGGCGGTGTGTCGACTCTAGCAGATCGACAACCCGTGAGACTGCCTCTTCGGACGGACTAGAGGCTGAGATTTGGGCCTCCACAAATGCGGGCGGGTCCTCCGCCTCACAGGTTTGCTCCTGAATATCTATAGGAATGGAGACGACCATCGGGCGGCGTTCGATCTTAGCCCGTCGCACGGCGCGGGCAATATCCTCAACCGTCGTGTCCGCGCTGCGTATTTGCTCGACGCCGGCTCCTACCGAGCTAACTACCGCGTCTTGATCGACGTCCAAGTTTTGGTACAGCGCAGTGGTTGCGGTGTTGCCTGCCAGCAGGAGTACCGGGGTACGGTTCTTTACGCTCTCCGTCAAGGCGGTGAGCGTGTTTGTGACCCCCGGACCTTGGTGGACGGTGCAAACGCCTACTTTGCCAGTCACCTGCGCATAGCCATCCGCCATAGCGATGGCGGCCCCCTCGTGTCGAGAGGCGTGGTGCGTAACGCCGCATTTCTCCGTCATGTGGCTGACAATGCCGAAGTTTCCGCTACCGATTAATCCGAAAACCGTGTCGACACCAAGTCGCTTTAGGGTTTCGCCGATCGCTTCGTATACTCGCATTCTCTTCCCTCCTCACACATAAGTTTACGGAGCACCTGGACAGGACTATGGTGGACAAAAGAGCCTGTACCGATGATCGCGGGCGCGCTCGGAGTCGCTGTTGTCCCCGTACCGCCAGTTCAGAGAAGGCAATCTTCGTCGATGACACACTAGGCTCGCTGACATTCCCTCTTGAACCAACTTCATCGGGACTAGCATCATAAGGCCAGCGGCGACTATGTTTTCTGTGATCAAGCGCAAGTTCATCGAACCATTAAGCTCGGTAACCATGTTGCCAACGCGGGCATCATTATTAGAAGACCCATCCCCCTATCCGTGGCTTCCTGAGCCTCAAAGACTAACTCCTACTGCCAGAGCTCACCCCTCAGAAATCTCGGTCTGGTAGACCTCCGAAAGCAAGAGTATGCACACGAAGCTCACCACGGCCATGACGGCGAGGTAGACGGAGATCGCTAAGGTAGTGCCCGTCGAAGCGAGCAGCTGAGTGGCGATCAAAGGCGCAAGGGCTCCACCCAGTATGCCTCCTAAGTTGTAGGAAAGTGAGGTGCCACTGTAACGGAGGCGTGCGCTAAACAACTCCGAGAAGAAGGCCGCCAAAGGTCCGTACGCTGCGGCCGAACCGAATTGACCTACGGCCAGAGCTAGCGTGATCAGGACCCAACTTCCTGTGTCGACGAGCCAGAAGAGCGGGAAACCCCAAAGTCCACAGAACACCGCACCCGCCAAGCACAGCTTCCGCCGGCCGATCCTGTCGGAGAGGTGCGCGAACACCGGCACCCCTAGACCGAGGCCCAGGCCGGCGACCGCGACAGCGTAGAGCACGCTAGGTAGTGACAGGCCGAGCTGCCCGGTACCGTAAGAGACCATGAAGGTGACGGTGATGTAGAAGAGCGAGAACAGGAAAGAGCTCGCGCCCGCCGCTAGGAGCAGGTTCTTGGTATGGGTTCGTATGACGTCCAGTATAGGATTTCCGGACTCGGTGTGAGTCTCCACGATCCTCCGGAAGGCGGGGGTCTCGGCGATGCGGAGCCGTATGTAGAGGCCGACCGCGACCACCACGATGCTGAGCAGGAACGGCACCCGCCAGCCCCAGGCAAGTAACTGCTCTTCCGACAGCAGCCCGGTGAGCAAGAGGAATACTCCGCTCGACAGCACTATCCCCACGGTGGGTCCCAGCTGGGGGAAGCTCGCGTAGAAGCCCCGCCTGCGAGCGGGGGCGTGCTCGGCGGCTATGAGGACCGCCCCTCCCCACTCGCCACCCAGTCCGAGTCCCTGCATGAAGCGAAGTAGCACCAGCAGCAACGGGGCCGCGATGCCTATCGCGGCGTACCCGGGAAGCAAACCCACGAGGAAGGTGCAGACGCCCATCAGCAAGAGCGTGATAACCAGCATGGTCTTGCGGCCAACCTTGTCGCCGAAGTGCCCGAAGATTATGCCACCTAAAGGCCGGGCAATGAAGGCCACCCCGAACGTGGCGAACGCCGCCAACGTGCCGGCCAGCGGGTCGAATGTCGGGAAGAACAACTGGCCGAAGACCAAAGC
>JALZFJ010000112.1 GCA_030867425.1 Actinomycetota bacterium
CATCTGCGGCCAGCAGGTCGTCGATCGTGAGGCCGTGCTTGCGGACGAGGTACCCTATGCCGCCGTCCAGCGTGATCCCACCTATCCCCACCGAGCCGGTGTCGCCGAAACCCGTCGCGAGGCCGAGGGCGCCCGCCGCAGCGGTGTATTCACCCGCACTCAGACCAGCCTGGGCCCATGCGGTGCGCCGCTCAACGTCGATCTCGAGCCCCTTCATCTCCGAGAGGTCGAGCACGATTCCCCCGTCGGTTGTGCTGTGACCGGCGACGCTGTGGCCGCCGCTGCGGACGGCGAGCTCCAGCCCACTCTCTCGCGCGAGCCCGACGACGCGCGAAACGTCGGTCGCGTTTGCGACCCGGACGATGAGCGCTGGGCGGCGGTCAATCCCGCCGTAGAAGACGGTGCGTGCCTCATCATAGCCGTCGTCCTCGGGGCGTATCAGCTGGCCCCGGACGTTGGACGAAAACTCCCGGATGGCCACCTCATTGAGAGGCTTGGCTAGGGGCAACCCAAGGGCGTCTTGCCGATTGTCAGCCATGAGCTTGGCTCCGATACCTAGTTTGCTTCTGGTAAGAAACATACTGGCCAGCTGGGGTAGAGGCATCCCCCAAAAGTAGGATCAGAGGGGTGGAAATTTTCGCGGCCCACGTGACGATCGGGCCGCGATCCGAGAGATGGTTGTGAGTACCTGACGGCTTTGGTGGGTCAGTAGCTGTCTCGATTTGTAATCTACAGGGCCAAGCCTGACCTTAAGAAAGGGAGCAAATGCCAGGCAGTTACCTATGGCCATGAGGGACGGTTATGGAGTGCTCGTAGGATCCGCACCCCAGATCACGCTTGAGGAGGTACCGAACCTCCGGTACCTCCAATCAATGAGCCCCAGGCCTACGGCTCAAACGATCATGTTGCCTATGATGCCATTCAGAGTCTCTTGTGTGAGACGCTCGTGTTCTTCCCGGACCTTACGCAGGGCCGTCCATAACGCTGCATAGGCATCGAGGATATCGGTTAAGTCTGTGACTTGCGGTCCGAATGGTTGCTCGCGGATGACCAATTCAGCATCGGAGAAGATCTGTCGCACAAGAATGAGACGCTCTAGCGTTCCTGCTGCGGATCGTTTAGGGGGAAGATCGCGACCTGCCCAGACCTGAAAGCAGAGCTCGGGGTGAACCTCGAACAGCCACTTCTGGACGTTAGCTTGGTTACGTACCAACTGGTTTACCTCACGGATCTTTGGCAATATTCCCGCGGCGTACGCGCTCAACCCCCGTGTAGAGGGTTCTTCTAACCTACGCTGTTTGACCAATCGACGTACTTCGTCATAATTTGTTGCCTCAAGCAGGTAGCGTCCAGGTGGCATAAACACGGCACCTCGCCTGGGACCAAGACGAGCGCGCGCCTCTTGGTCACATAGGCGGAATCGAACCACCTCGGGAATGCCTATCGGAACGTCTATGGTCACGGGAGGCTCCCCCGCTAAGTCTTCGCGCCAAGCAGCTAGTTGAACAACGCTGCTAAACCGCTTGAGTGATGTCATGTATTCGCCGCTAGAATGACGGTAACACAGCGCGGCGATCCAACCACCCTTGCAGCCGTCAACCCCAACCGCGACCGGATCTTCGGTCTTGTGCGTCACCACGTCATGACCTCCCATACCATGTGTACCACGCTGAGAATCATAGATGCTTACCTAAACTGGTGATCGTGGGTGGTGCAGCATGGGCAAATGATGAGGTGAGATGATTCATCTTCCTGGAGGTTCATGATGGCATAGAGTTCGGCTGGCCCCAAGGCGGGGGTTGGCTTCAACCATAGGCTATCGATCCCGCTGATCTATCCGCGTTACTGCACATAGGTCCCAGATGAGGTCCGAGGCCATCTTTAATACTGTATGTCCTTGCCTACGAATTGCGACTTTTTTAGATTGGGGGATGCTGGGTTCGAACCAGCGACCTCTGCCGTGTGAAGGCGGAGCCATAATGTCAAGTTTATTCGCTGACTTTCAGAAACTCCTGCAAACAAGCATATTTTCTCTTGATATCATACACGTTCGTTATTCTACGCCTGAGTTGGTGTACTAATTGGTATACGGTTAGTGTCGTGCCTACTTGTGCCTCAACGTACCAGCTATGGCTCTATGTTTGTCTAGAGTTCGCGAAAATAAGAGTCGACGAGCAGCCTCTTACCAGGACGAGGGAGGGAGATATCTCATTCGATCCTGAGAAGCACACATTGATAGTGAGCGCGGCACAAAAACCGTGCAACCCGCTATGAGTTAGCACT
Organism: Actinomycetota bacterium; assembly: GCA_030867425.1. GTDB lineage: Bacteria > Actinomycetota > Rubrobacteria > Rubrobacterales > Rubrobacteraceae > Rubrobacter_F. Next base: position 2,284 of record JALZFJ010000112.1, read on the forward strand.
TGGTAGGAGGCCCCAAGTACTTGGGGGCGAGGGCTCGCGATGACTCGAGAGCCCCCACCATAGCGTTTATCCCGCGCTACTTGCGCCGATCAGTTGGTGGTGCTCCGGGACGTCGGATGCTGCTGGTCGAAGAACCTCACCATCTCCGCCGAGGCGTCGGGTCCTTTGGCGTCGGTGTAGGAGCCGGCGTGGCTCCCTCCCGACCATGCGTGTCCGAGGCCGTGGACGGTCCACTGCTCCATGAGGGGGCGATCGTCGGCGTCGTATTGAGTAGCGCAGGTGTAAGCGTGGCCGCCGGGGACCTGCCCCTTTCGCACCGCGACCGGCGGGACCGGCTTGCCTGCCGCGTTACGGCCGCCAGGAGTGGTGTCCACCTTCTGGTAGACCGCGAGCAGTTGTTCGGCGTTGCTCGAGTGTACCGTCGTGTCGCGATCCCCGTGGAACACGATCACTGGTACGTTCGCCTCTGAACCAGTGGTGAAGATATCCTGATGCGTGTTAGAAGCTCCGCTGCCTTTCATGGCGGAGAAGGCGGAGGGGAGATCATGGGCGGCGCCGGGGGCGAGGCCAGAGTGGACGCCGACCGCGGCGTACAGGTCGGGGTAGGTCGCCCCCATAATCGCGGCCATCGCCCCGCCGGCCGACATCCCGGCTACGTACACCTTACCGTCGGCAACACTGTACTCCTCGATGACCTGGCGCGTGATGCCGGCGATTATAGCTGGCTCGCCCTGCCCACGCTGCTGGTCAGAAGCCTTGAACCAATTCCAGCACTTCTGCATGTTGGCGTTCTGGGCCTGCGCGGGATAAGCGACGAGGAAGGTGTGCGCCTCGGCGAGCTCGTTCATGCTCGTGCCAGCCGCGAAGTCGTCGGGGTTCTGGGTGCAGCCGTGGAGCATGACGATCAGGGGCACCGCCTCCTGTCCGGTGTAACCGCTGGGGACGTACAGCTTGTAGGGGCGGCCCCCGGCCGGACCGGTGTAGGACCGCTCGAGGAATTTACCTCCTGCGGGCACAACGAGCGGCCCGGGCGCGCCCTTCGTCGGTCCGGGCAGGCCGTCGGGCAGACCGGGCAAGCTACTTGGAAGATCAGGCAAACCGTTGGGCAGCCCAGGCAAGACCTCCGGCAGGCTGCTAGGTAGGCGGTCCAGTAGACCGGGCAAGCCTTTCGGCAGGCCGTTGGGTAGGCTGGGTAGGCCGTCGGGCAGGTGCGGCGCACCGCGATAGTGGCGGCTTGGCCTGAGGGTGTCCCGGAGTGTGCCACCGCTCTGTCCGAAGTCTGCGCTCTCCGAGGACCGCGTGGTTCCCTTCAAGGCCCGACCGGTCGTCTCGACCGGCCCTTCGGTCCCGCCCGTGTCTTCCGATGCCGCTGGGGTAGTGGTGCCCCCGAGGGCGCGCTGGATGAGGCTGGTCGCTTCGGCAAGCCGCCCCTCGTTAGTGAGGCGTGTGGCCTCCGACATGCTGTCCTGCAACGGGTAATTCATACGTGCTTCTCCTCTCTCATCTACGTTGATCGGATACGGCTCGCCAGCGCCGCCTTTACGGCTGGGCTTGCCCTGAAGGCACCCAGAACCTCTAAGGAGGCGATGGTCTCCAGGGCTAGCTCCGGGGAGACGTCATCGCCGATGCTCGCTAGGCCCAGTACCTTAATCTCCAGCGTCTCGCCCGCCGCGCGCACCGCCTCCAGATCGCCTCGGGTGTAGTGCTGCAACCCGAGCACCAACTCCTTGCGGACCACCATCTGTCTGACCACCTCGTCGTGTGTGTTGAGCTGGTTGCGGATCGCCGTGCGGATGAAGTCGGTTCGGTTCTGGTAGAAGCCCTCCCGCACCAGCAGGTCGATCTGCCCTAGATCCACCGGGCCCATGTTGATAGTGATCTTCTCCAGCTCGGTCAGTGGCATCTTTTTACCCTCCTTTCAACATCCTCTTGCCATCCACTGGGATGGTAACACAAAATAAGGACAACATTGCGGAGATGAAATCTGAGTACCACACCACCACCGTCGTGGCACCAACGGGGAGTTTTTGGTTTCTCGGTCAGCGGAAGGAGCGCGTGGGAGGCCCAAGAGGACGAGCCAAGGACGAGCATCAGATGGCAGCGGCAGGCGTGTTGGCCGGCTAGTGCCAGCTCTTCCTGCGGCTTTGGACTACCAAGAATTTGGGTAAAGTATTTACTTAGTCCGCGGGCAAGATGTAGGAGAGAGCACCGAGATTGCCAAGTATTACAAGAAAGAATGCCGAGCGGGAAACCGAGCATGACGCAAAGCAAGCAGCGCAGCGGGCAAGACCTTACAGCGGTTATCAGCAAAGTTGAATCGGAAGCAGAACCGCGCTAAAAGGATGTTGCCTTTAATAGAGCTAAGAATCCTTGCGCGGCAGTAGTCACCCAAATATATTGCTAATTCAGTGATGATTAAGTAGAGGTCCTGAGGACAGCACCGGGCGCGTTCCGACGGTGGCTGGTCCTCGCGGGAGGTGTGTTGGAGCAGGAGGAGAGGATGGTGCGGGTATCAGGGCGACGGGTACTGCTGATGTCCAAAGGTGAAATGCAGGCCATGGCCCTGAGGAGGCGGCGATGAACGTAGCCGCCCACACCCTGCACGTTATCCTGGCGGGAGTGTGGCTCGGTGGGGTGGTCTTCACGACAGCGGTTGTCTCGCCGGCATTAAAGGCTATGAAGTGGACCGAGACTGAACGCGTAAGGGTGCGCTCGGTGATCGGGAAGCAGTATGCTCGTGTGGGCACCACCAATCTCGTGTTACTCTTCATCTTCGCCGTACTCGATGGGCTACTAAAAGGATTGGGGGCGATTCTCTACGTCGAATACGTGCTCCTGGCCGTGGTATTTGGGCTGGTAGCAGCTCATGGCGCGTACTTTGGGCGACGCCTGGCGGGCCTGGCCGAAGTCGAGCAGCGTGCTGGGAGTGCAGAGGAGGCCCGCTCTCTTGCAGAAAAGCGCCACGC
>JALZFJ010000115.1 GCA_030867425.1 Actinomycetota bacterium
CAACCTGCTCCCATCCACGCACAGCGGGGCCCTGCGGGTTAGCAAGGGTTACATCCTCTCGATGGGAGAACAGCTGCTTCACAGGCTCGGGGTTTCCTTTCACGAACTCATCTTGCGCTAGGTGAAATTGCTGGATCAGTTCGTCAAAAAGATCATCTACGGCAGTCATCTCTACAGATCACCTCCATCTTGTTAGCAGGTCCTACTTTTCGTCGATACCCTGCGAACATATTACGCTATTTACCGAACTGCCTAGAAGGCGTGTTCCCGGAAACTCGCTAGCGCAATAGACAGAGTGACTCCAGCTACTGCTATTTCTGGGTAACCCCTTGACAGCTGTGTTATTGGCGGTCATCGTAAAGTAACGCTTGCGCCTCTTTTCCTTCTAAGGAGCGCTGCGATAAAGGCAAACCCGCCGTGAGGCGGGCACGCAAAGCCACAGGCCCCTACTATGGAGATAGCCAGGCTACCGAACAGCAGTGGAGCTCAATGCTCCCAGGGGAAATGAAGATACTTATGACGCACGTCGTCCAGTGGAACGAGCAGGCTCTACAAGCCATTCGCACTACTCATCCCGGTCCACCAATGACGGCACGTGCCCTCGCCATCTTGCACACCTGCATCTATGAGGCGTGGGCCGCTTACGAGCCTCAGGCAATTGGAACCCGTCTCAGCGAAACCCTTAGACGACCCGCTGAGGAACACACCCTTGACAACAATAATAAAGCTATTAGCTACGCTGCCTACCGCGCTCTTGTAGACCTGTATCCGACAACGGGAGGCCACCCTGTCCTCCAACGGTAACTACTAGGAGCATACGACGTGATAGGGAGCAAGATAGATACCAGAGAGGAACTCATCAACGCCCTCACCGAGGCAGCCGAGCTCGAACATGGGCTTCTTTGCCAGTACCTTTTCGCAGCCTTCTCGATGAAGAAGCATCCTACTGAAGATGCTACGTGGCCTCAGCTGGAGCTCGTCCGGAGCTGGGAGGCCCACATACTGCGCGTCGCGCGTGAAGAGATGGCCCACCTCGGAACAGTTACAAATCTACTCACCTCAATAGGGGGCGCGCCGCACTTGCGCCGACCGAATTTTCCGCAGCCGTCCCGCTACTTTCCCAAACCCTCTGAGGGTGGCGTAGGACATGTCGAGTTCGCACTCGAGGCCTTCTCAGCTCGTGCGCTCGCGCGCTTCATCAGGTTCGAAACTCCCGAGGAGGAGCTTAGGTTAGCCTTAGAGGCCATTGCCCCCGACCCTATCGAGTACGTTACCGTGGGGGACCTTTACGGACAGATCCGGGAGGCCTTTGAGACCCTTGACGAGCGGGAACTGTTCATTGGGCCGCGGGCAGCGCAGGACACGGACGACTGGTCAGCGAACTTGAAGCTGAGGAACGTTGTGGATCGGGATACCGCTGTAGGGGCGATCAACGACATCATCGAAGAGGGAGAAGCTGCTCCGGAGAAACGTCCTTCGTCCCACTGGGCGACGTTCGTCCGAATCCGCGAGGAACTGGACAACGAAGTCAAGCAAAACCCGGACTTCGATCCAGCCCGACCAATCGCCCCCAATCCTCTAACGCGTCAACACCGCGACTCCTCGTCTGGGGCCACCATCATCAATGACCCTGACACGCTCGAAATAGCGGAATTGTTTAACGCCGTTTATGGCACGATGATGCTCATGTTGATGCAGTTCTACGCCTTCGCTGGCGAGAGCACGGAACAGCGGGAGGGGCTTAGGGCGACGGCCCGGCAGATGATGAGCGGGGTCGTTAGACCCCTCGGTGAGATCCTGACTCAGTTACCTGCAAGGGATGATCTTCCTGGGAAAACCGCTGGGCCCGGCTTCGAGTTTTACACCGACCTAAGGGTGCCCAGCGACCGAAGGAATTCCTGGATGATAATCCATGAGCGGCTTGCACATGAGGCGCAAGGGTGCAAGCGTCTCGCCCTCAAGGAAGGGGCGCCGCAACGCTTGGCGTTCCTGCAGGAGAACCTCGAAGGCCTTGCCCGCAACACGCAACGCTACATGAGCCTGGAGGAGTTGTAGATGCTCACGTTAAACTTCGAAGGATGGTTCCAGTGCCGCCTCGCTACCGATCCCGATCCGTCTGACGAACCGCGAGGGGTGAGCGGCTGGACGTTCGCCGTCGCGGGCGAAGAGGATCTCGACCGCGTCATCAGGCTCCAAGAACCGGTCTCGCCCCGTTCGCACAGCCCGAAAGACTTCGGCGTGACTGTGCAAACCGTATCAGTAGGCGGACAGCAAGTTCAGGACCATCCTTTAATCGGGGGTCGGGTTGAGCTACTCGACGAACCTAAGTTCGAAGGACGAAACGGCATCGTAGCGGAGGACGCTGCAGAGTTCATCGATCCCTTCCATTTGAGGATAATAGGTGGTGGCGTGACCTTGCGCCGCAAAGACATCCTAGATCCTCAAGACCCAGAGAGAAAAATACACGAAGTCGACCCCTCAGTTATGAAGCGGCGACAACCGGTCGAGGGCGAAGTTGCGGATCGCGCCGAGGTTGCTGAGGCCACGGGCGCGATGAATTACGTAGGCTACCGCCAAGAGCGCAAAAAGAAACTTGAAGACGATCTGAAAGGGACGAGCGATCTCGTGGCGCGAGCGGCTCTCCGAAAGCGCATCGCCGATTTGGAGCAGAGGGACATCCGAGTAGGCATACTGGGATCTAGCCTTGTTTATAGGTTCGCTATTCGCGGACCCGCGGAAGTCGTTGGCGAACGGAACGTATTGAGAGGCTTACTCGGGACCTCCCCTCCTTGGCCGATCGAGTTCTGGATGGGCGGATGGGACGCCGACGTCCTGTGCGGGTACATGCGTGGTAGTTTGCGGGTGCCGTTTCGGCCCCTCTAGCATGCGAACGAATCGAAGGGTGACCTATACGCGGACAAGGCCACACAAAAATAGTTGCTACTCATATTACGGATGGCTTGATCCCGCGACTCCGTCTATAGTGTGTGGTTACAGGCTTACGGATAGCAAGGAGGAGATGCTGAGAGAATGAGCGAAGGATTCTTCTCCCGCGGCTTCCGGGGTCGTCGCAGGCAGCAGGAGCAGGACGAACGACTCCCGCCAGGACAGTACCTGGTCGAAGGCTTCCCGGTTCTCTCCGCCGGCCCGACCCCACGCACGCCCCTAGAGGAGTGGGACTTCTCGATCGTTGGCGAGGTCGATGAACCCAGACGGTGGACGTGGGAGGAGTTCCGCGTGCTGCCCTCAGAGGAGATAACCACGGACATCCATTGTGTCACCAAGTGGTCGAAGCTGGGCACGAAGTGGGAGGGGGTCTCGGTCGACACACTGCTGGAAGGGGTAGAGACCGCAGCCGAGCACGTGCTCGCTTTCTGCGACGGGGGTTACACCACGAATCTGCCCTTGGAGGAGGTCACGGGAGGCAAAGCGTGGGTGACGTATGCCTACGAGGGAGAGCCGCTCGCCCCGGAGCATGGTGGCCCCGCTCGTTTGCTCGTGCCGCATCTCTACTTCTGGAAGAGCGCCAAGTGGGTTAGGGGCCTGAGGCTCCTAGGCGAGGACGAGCCGGGTTTCTGGGAGTCCTTGGGTTACCATAACTACGGTGACCCCTGGCGCGAGCAGCGCTACTGGGGGGATTGAGGTGGCCGAGACCCGGCGGACGCGAGGTAGGCTGACCTGGCGCATCGGCGAGGTCGTCGAGACCCGCCCCGAGGCGCCGCACGCGAAGAGCATCATCTTGGATGTGCCCGGCTGGGAGGGGCACAAAGCGGGCCAGCACGTGGACGTCAGGCTCACGGCGGAAGACGGCTACCAGGCCCAGCGCAGCTACTCCATAGCCTCCGCACCCGAGGATGGGCGGCTCGCACTCGTGGTCGAGCGCCTGGAGGACGGCGAGGTCTCCCCGTATCTGACCGACGAGCTGCGGGTCGGGGACAAGCTGGAGCTGCGCGGACCGATAGGCGGGTGGTTCACCTGGGAAGCAAGGGAAGGGGGACCGTTGCTCCTCGTAGCCGGGGGATCCGGCATCGCGCCGCTCATGGCCATGATCCGACACCGGGCCGCTACTCAGAGCGACGCTTCGTGCCGCCTCCTTTACTCCTCGCATTCGCGCGAAGAGACGATCTTCGCCGAGGAGCTCGACCGCCTCGCCGCGCAGGATGCGGCGCTTGAGGTGATCCACGCGCTCACCCGCTCTCAGCCTGCAGGCTGGACGGGCTATAGCCGACGCATAGACCGGGAGATGCTTGAGGAGGTCGCCCCGTCCCCCGAGCAGCGTTTGCTCGCCTTCATCTGCGGTCCCACCCCGCTGGTAGAGACGGTGGCGACGGTGCTCGTAGAACTCGGGCACGACCCTGCAGGCGTAAAGACCGAACGCTTCGGACCGACGGGAGGATAGGGATGGACGAACACAGGCTGGACGGGAACGCAGTAGGGGGACTTCTCGGCGAGATCTTCCCGTTCGAAATGACCACTACCCAGGTCACCTGCACCAAGTGCGGCACGCTCTCGCGGGTCGGACAGACGATGGTCTATGGACACGAGATGGGCACGATCGTGCGCTGCGCCAGGTGCGACAACGCCCTCATCCGTGTCGGTCGCGGGCCAGGACGCTACTGGCTAGACATGAGGGGTGTCAGGTACCTACAGATCGAGGAAGTGTAATTCTTATTCTATAGGCGTGTCTGAGACCTAGATGTCCCGGGTGTAGTAATCCTACCCGGGTGTTTAGGCGGGAACTTGCACTGATGATGTAAAGGTCCAGGAATCGAGGGAAAGGACTTATGAAGTAAACATTCGGCTTTACCCTCCAAACCTCACGCCACAATCTGTCCCTTCTGCGGAGCAGGTGAACTGTGTCTGGCTAACGGCATCCAGGTCCGCTGCGACCATTGCGGACGTGGCGTCGGGGGGTGCCGTACTGTGGACCCTCGAGCAGATAACTTCGGTGCTTACGCTCTTGGTAAGCACACGTGCGAGCATACTGAGATGCGCCCTCTGCCCCGCTTGCGGCTCGGAGGCCGTCCCGCTCAAAACCGACTCTACCCACACCGCCCTGGTACGCAACCCTCACAGGAAGGAGAAGACGCTATGGCCTACCAACCGATAGAGAACTACGGGATCATCGGTGATCTGCACAGCGTGGCCCTGGTTGGCATGGACGGCTCGATCGATTGGCTGTGCTTACCGCACTTCGACTCCCCGAGCGTCTTCTCCGCCATCCTCGACGACGAGAAGGGCGGCCGCTTCAAGATCGCCCCGGTTTCGCAGAGCGTCACCCGCAAACAGCACTACTGGCCGGACACGAACGTGCTCGTTACTAGGTTCTTCACACCCGAGGGGGTAGCGGAGATCACGGACTATATGCCGATACACATGTCCGAGAATGGTCACGGACACCACCAGCTCATCCGCCGTATCGAAGTTGTGCGCGGAGTAATGGCCTTCAGGATGGAATGTTCTCCGGCCTTCAATTACGCTCGGGATGAGCACGAGACCGAGGTTACCGAAGCAGGGGTGTGCTTCCGCTCTGCACACCTAAGTCTGGGTCTGGCGACGCAAATTCCCTTGAAGCAACACGACAACGGTGTCTTCGCCGAGTTCGCGCTGCGTGAGGAGCAGTCGGCAGTATTTGTGCTGCGAGAAATAGATTCAGGAGCCGCAGGCGGCGTTGCCATTGCGAGGTCCGAAGAAGAAGAGCTTTTCATGCAGACCGTGGACTATTGGCGCCGGTGGCTTTCGAAGTGCACCTACACCGGCCGCTGGCGCGAGATGGTCCACCGCTCGGCCCTGACGCTCAAGCTCTTGACGTTCGAGCCGACGGGTGCGATCGTCGCGGCTCCCACAACCAGCTTGCCAGAGGGTATCGGCGGCGAGCGCAACTGGGACTACCGCTACACCTGGATCCGGGACGCCGCCTTTACCCTCTACGGCCTCTTGCGCATCGGGTTCACTGAGGAGGCCGCAGCATTCATGCGCTGGTTGGAGCTCCGCTGCCAGAAACCGAATCCGGACGGCTCCTTGCAGCTGATGTACGGCATAGACGGAAGGAGCGACCTCACCGAGGAGACCCTGGACCACCTGGAGGGCTACCGCGGCTCGCGGCCGGTCCGGGTGGGCAACGGCGCCTACGACCAGCTGCAGCTGGACATCTA
>JALZFJ010000127.1 GCA_030867425.1 Actinomycetota bacterium
GGCTGTTGGAGACGGGGGTGCGGATGGTAGGAGAGCACATGCTGGGTGAGTTCCCGCCGGTTCGGGAAGTCACTGTACGAGTTACCAAGCTGCGGGTGCCGGTGGATCGCGAGGTTTCGGGGATCTCAGTAGAGGCCACTTTTGTCCGATGACCCGAGCCTGCTTATCTTTGGGCAGCAACCTCGGAGACCGTCTGGGGTATTTACGAGCGGCGATCGAGGCACTCGGGAGGGGGCCGCTGCTAGTGGTGCGCGGGGTTTCTAAGGTGTACAAGACGGCGCCGGTCGAGGTGGGTGAGGAGCAGCCAGATTATCTGAACTGCGTGGTCGAGATCCGGTACGGCGCGGCGGCGATCGAGCTTCTGCGCTTCTGCCAGGGGGTCGAGGCGGCGTTGGGGCGCGAGCGAGGCGAAGCCGACGAGAAAGCGCCGCGTACTACAGACATAGATATTTTGCTCTTCGGCGGGGAGATCATAGAAGGGCCGCACCTCATCGTGCCGCACCCGGGCGTCTTACGAGCGTTTAACCTCAAAGGGCTCGCGGACCTCGCGCCCGATCTGTATATTCCGGGGCGTGGCGTGGTCGGGGAGCTTCTGGCCAGAGCGGACTTGAGCGGCGTTAGGGAGTTTGAGGAGGGTTTGTAGTTTGTTGATGGGAGCGGACATCGGGAACACGCAAACGGTCTTGGGGATCTTCGAGGGTGACGAGCTGCGGGCCCGCTGGCGGATGGCTACTGAAGCACACCGCACGGCGGACGAGCTCGGTGCCAGCATCGCTGCGCTTCTGAGGCTTCGGGGTCTGTGGCTCGAAGCCGTCGAGGCCCTAATAGTGTCGAGCGATGTCCCGCCGCTCATCCGCTCCTACAAAACCCTGGCCGAGGATCTCCTCGGCATCCCGTTTTACTCCGTCTCTTCGGGGATGGAGACGGGGCTCAAGATCCACTACGATGATCCGAAAGCCCTGGGGTCGGATCGGATCGTCAACTCCGTGGCGGCGGTCCGCCACTATGGTTCTCCGACTATCATCGTGGACTTTGGGACGGCCACGACCGTCGAAGCCGTGGGCGAAGGCGCGAACTACCTGGGCGGGGCGCTCATGCCCGGGGTCTACGTTTCCTTGGACGCGCTCGCCGCGCAGGCGGCCAAGCTTCAAAACGTGGACCTCGAAGCGAAGACACCGGAGGCCATAGCCGCCAACACCCCGGACTCAATCCGCAGCGGCTACATCTACGGGTACGCGGGCGCTGTAGACGCTCTGATCCGCCGCTTCAAGGACGAGCTCGGGGAGCCGGAGAACACGTGCGTGCTCGCCACCGGCGGACCGGCGCCGGTCATCGTCCGCTACTGCCATGAGATCGACACTCTCGACCCGGATCTGACTCTCAAGGGCCTGCGCGTCTTGTACGAGCTGAACGCGATCTAAAGCCGTCGGCAAGGTTTCCGAGGGCAAAGGCTGGCAGAAGAAGTAATGTGCTCGATCCGGCTACACTCCTCCCGCGCCACCGGCGTTCGCTGGCCGAGTAGAAGCCGATACCTGACAGGCGGCTCCATTGACACCTTTGTTGCCCGCGCTTATACTCTCCCGGCTTATGACGGACAAGAACCGGGAGCTACTCACCCGGGAGGGTTTCGAGAAGCTCCAAGAAGAATTCAGGTATCTCACCGAAGTTCGGCGACGTGAGGTCGCGGATCGCATCCGGCAGGCTAGGGAGTTCGGTGATATCTCCGAAAACTCCGAGTACGATGACGCCAAGACCGAGCAGGGGCTGTTGGAACGCAGGATCAGCGAGGTCCAGCGTCGCTTACGAAGCGCGAAGGTCGTGGATCCGGCCCAGGCAGAGGCCGATTCGGTGGACCTCGGCACCCGCGTAACCTTGAGGGCACTCAGCAAGGGCGAGGAACGGACCTTCCAGATCGTGGGGACGAACGAGTCGGACCCCGGGAGCGGCAAGCTCTCCCACTCCTCTCCGGTAGGGCGCGCCGTCCTAAAGCGCCGCGTCGGGGAGAAAGTCACCGTCGCCACGCCCCGCGGTGCTACAGAGTACGAGATCGTCAACGTAGAAGCCGCGAGCTAGGACGGGGGAGATACCTCTCGCAGCTCGTACTACCCGTCTGTCTTTCGTGGAGCAGCGCGTGAGCAGTTATTCGATCCCCGGTTGGGCCAAAGACATCGCGAATGATTTAGGGCCGGGGCTGCATGTGGTCGTCACCGGCATCAGCCCTTCCGGCAAAATCCACGTCGGCAACCTGCGCGAGGTTCTGGTCTCCGAGGCGGTCGTGAACGCTCTGAAAGCCCGCGGGGCCGAGGTGCGTTTCGTCTTCCACGCGGACACCATAGATCCTTTGCGCAAGATCGCGCCCGGCGTCCCCGAGAGCTTCGAGTCCTACATCGGCCACAGCCTCTCGCGCGTCCCGGATCCTAAGGGTTGCCACGCCTCCTACGCCGAGCACTTCCTCGAGCCCTTTGAAGATGCTTTGAAACGCATGGAGATGGATGTAGAGGTCCTGCGCTCGCACGAACTCTACGAGGGCGGCTTTTACACGGAGGTGACGCGGGAGGCTTTGGAACATACTGCCGAGCTGCGCGAGATCCTGCAGGAGGTCAGCGGGCGCAAGATGCCCGAGCACTGGTCGCCGTACTTGCCGCGGGCGACCTCGGGGCAGCTCGCGGGGGCCCGGATACTCGAGCACATCCCCGAAGAGAACAAGGTCGTCTTCGCCGACGAAGACGGCTGGGAGGAGGTCGCCGACTACGCACGAGGCGAGGGGAAGCTCGGCTGGCGGGTGGAGCTCGCGGCGCGATGGAAAGCTTTAGGGACCACGTTCGAGCCGTTCGGCAAGGACCACACGAGCCGCGGCGGCTCGACCGACACGGCCGACCGGATGGCAAGGGAGGTCTTCCGGTACCCGGTCCCTGGACGCTACGAGTACGAGTGGATCCAGATAAAAGGTAGGGGCGCGATGAGTAGCTCCAAGGGCATCGTACTCTTACCGGGCGACATGCTCGGTATCATGCCCCCAGACGCCCTGAGGCGGATGGTCTTAGGACGCGACCCGGCCCGCGCCCTCGCCCTGGATCTCACCGACGGCTTCCCCCGCATTATGGACGAGTACAGGGCCGACACCGAAGAGAAACCCGTCCCCTTTACCCATCTCGTCACCATCGCTCAGACCACGGGCGGAGACCCGGACAGAGCCGCCGAGATGCTAAGGGAGGGCGGGTACGAGGAGGCCGCCAAGGATACCGACAAGCTCCGTCGGGACCTCACCTACGTACGTAACTGGGCAAGGGACTGGGCTCCCGAATCCCTCAGGCTCGGAATCCTGGAGCCGCTGGAGGCGGCGGAGGCGGCGAAGAGCCTCGACGAGAACCAGCTACACTACCTTGAACAAGTCGCCGGAAAGCTGGAGAATGGGATGGACGGGGACACGGTGCAAAACCTCCTTTACTCCACGGCGGTCGAGCTCGGCCTGAAGCCGAAGAAGGCCTTTGCCGCCGTCTACACCGTCCTCCTCGGCAGAAAAAATGGCCCTAAGGCTGGTCCCTTTATCGCCAGCCTCGGCGTCGATGCTGTAAGGGCACGGTTCCTCTCTGTGTCAGGAGACACCTAATCCTTCGGGGGTAGGTGTTAAGCTACTCCAAATGCTATATAGAGGAGGCCCAACGGGCGACCGCCCAACTTGTGGCGCCGACAGAGTGTAGCGCTGAGAGCGTAAAGCGCCGGAGCGATCCATATATGGGCGAAACCTTTGTATACTAATAGTAGGCCGGCGTGTATAAGAGAGGCAATATGATTTTATGGACCGGATCTAGAGCGTTGTATAATCCGCTTACCCTTGTTCGCCGTATACCATTTCAGACCGTTACTGCACACGTCGACGTTGTGAAGGACCCTCAGAGCAGAGGAGGCTCCCACTAATGTTCGAGCGATTTACGGAACGGGCCCGCAAGGTCGTGGTGCTTGCCCAGGAAGAGGCCCGTCATTTCAACCACAACTACATCGGCACCGAGCACCTGCTCTTGGGCCTCCTCAGGGAAGACGAGGGCGTCGCTGCCCGCGCTTTGGGCTCGCTGAACGTCACCCTCGACGAGGTGCGCGAGCAGGTCGAAAGCATCGTCGGCTACGGCGAGGAGGGAACGGGCGGACAGGCGCCGTTTACCCCGCGCTCTAAGAAGGTCCTGGAGCTCGCCTTGAGGGAGGCATTGCAGCTCGGGCACAACTACATCGGCACCGAGCACATCCTCCTGGGCTTGGTCCGGGAATCCGAGGGGGTCGCCGCGCGCGTGCTGTCGAACCTCGGCGTGGACCCGGACAAGGTCCGCCGGGAGGTCGTCCGAATGCTCGGTGGGGGACGCTCGCAGCGGGGCCGGGGTGGCGAGGCCAGCGGTCGCGGCGGCGTGGAGGCCAAGCGGCCCAAGACCCGCCAGCTCGACCAGTACGGCAGGAACCTCACGGCGTTCGCCGACGAGGGTAAGCTCGATCCCGTCATCGGCCGCAACCAGGAGATAGAAAGGATCATGCAGATCCTCGTCCGGCGTACCAAGAACAACCCCGTCATCATCGGTGAGCCCGGCGTCGGCAAGACCGCTATCGTCGAGGGGCTCGCGCAAGAGATCGCCGAAGATAGGGTACCGGACATCCTCGCCGATAAGGAGGTCTACACGCTGGACCTCGGAGCGTTGGTCGCGGGATCCAAGTATAGGGGCGAGTTCGAGGAGCGCCTCAAGAAGATCATGAAGGAGATCACCGACCACGGCGACATAATCCTGTTCATCGACGAGATCCACAACCTCGTCGGCGCGGGCGCCGCCGAAGGGGCGATAGACGCCGCCTCCATCCTGAAGCCGGCACTTGCCCGCGGTGAGCTGCAGGTCATCGGCGCCACGACCATAGATGAGTACCGCAAGTACGTCGAGAAGGATAAGGCGTTAGAGCGCAGGTTCCAGACCATCCAGGTCGGGGAGCCATCGGTCGAGGAGACCGAGCTCATCCTCAAGGGCCTTAGGGATCGCTACGAGCAGCACCACAAGATCCAGATAACCGACGAGGCTTTGAAGGCCGCCTCCGAGCTCGGCGATCGTTACATCTCGGACCGCTTCCTGCCGGACAAGGCCATAGACCTAGTGGACGAGGCGGCTTCCAAGATGCGGATCAAGACCATGTCGTCTCCTCCTTATTACAAGGAGATCGATGACGAGCTCGCCGAGGTGCGGTCCCAGAAGGAGGCCGCGATCGACGGCCAGGAGTTCGAAAAGGCCGCGCGCCTGAGGGATTCCGAGCGCAAGCTCGCCCAGCGGCGTCGGGACCTCGAGAAGAGCTGGCGCGAGGGCGACGACGACGGCGGGAGCCAGGCCTCCATCGGGGAGAACGAGATTGCCGAGATCGTCTCCATGTGGACCGGTATCCCGGTCAAGAAGATGACCGAGGAGGAGACCGCCAAGCTCTTGAAGATGGAGGAGGAGTTGCACAACCGCGTCGTCGGGCAGAACGAGGCCATAAAGGCCGTCTCCCGCTCCATCCGCCGCACGTTCGCCGGGATAAAGGACCCGAACAGGCCTTCCGGTTCGTTCGTCTTCCTCGGGCCCACGGGGGTCGGCAAGACCGAGCTCGCGCGGACGCTCGCCGAGTACCTCTTCGGCGACCAGGACTCCATGATCCGGCTCGACATGTCCGAGTACATGGAGCGGCACACCGTCAGCCGCCTGGTCGGTTCACCTCCGGGCTACGTCGGCTACGACGAGGGCGGCCAACTCACCGAGCAGGTGCGGCGCAAGCCCTACAGCGTGGTGCTCTTCGACGAGATCGAGAAGGCCCACCCGGACGTCTTCAACATACTGCTCCAGATCCTGGAGGACGGGCAACTCACTGACGCGCAGGGGCGGACCGTGGACTTCAAGAACGTGGTCCTCATCATGACCTCGAACGTCGGAGCCCAGACCATTAACAAGACCAAGTCCCTGGGCTTCGGCTCGGACGAGGCTGGTCTCTCCTACAAGGAGATGAAGGGTCGGGTCACGAGCGAGCTTCGCAAGATCTTCCGTCCCGAGCTGCTGAACCGGATCGACGAGATCATCGTGTTCCACAAGCTCGAGCGCGAGGACATGCGCCACATCATCGAGATCCAGATAAGGCGCCTCAGGAAGCAGCTCGTCGAGCGCGACGTGACCGTCGAGTTCACCCGCGAGGCCCTCGACAAGCTCTCCGATGCGGGCTACGACCCGGCGTTCGGCGCGAGGCCCTTGAAGCGCGTGCTGCAGCGCATGATCGAGGACCCAATGAGCGAGCTGATCCTCAAGGGCGAAATCCCCAACGGCTCCAAGATCATCGTCGAGCCCAACGACATCTCCTACGAGGACGTCGCTGAGGACGAGTCGATCGTGAGCATCAAGGTCACCCAGCCCAAGGAGGTCGTCAAGGCCGAGTAGGACGGACCGAAAAGCAGCTTTACCAAGCCGGGGCGCTTTCGCGCCCCGGCTTTTTCTGCCGGGATTCACCTTTTATACCGTACAATCAACTAATGACTACAAAAACCCAATTCGTTTGTTCCAGCTGTGGTCACACAGAACCGAAGTGGCTCGGACGCTGCCCGGACTGCGGTGGATGGAGCACCTTCGTGGAAGAGGTGCGGGAGGATAAAAAGGCCGCCGGCTTCGCGGCGCGGGCAGCAACTGCGAGAGCGTCGAAGCGGGCGTCCGGCGCTACCGTGATGCTTAGCGAAGTGCAAACCGCTCGCGAGAGCGGCAGGATCGACACCGGCGTCGGCGAGCTGAATCGAATCTTGGGCGGTGGGATCGTACCCGGTTCGATGGTGCTCGTTGGCGGGGAGCCGGGGGTCGGGAAGAGCACGCTGCTCTTGCAGGTTATGGGGCACCTTGGCGAAGGCTGCCTTATGGTCTCCGGCGAGGAGTCGACCCGGCAGGTGGCTCTGAGTGCGAAGCGACTTGGGGTTGAGAAGGCGGGCTTCCGGGTGCTCTCGGAGACGGACGTAGACGTGATCGAGGCGACGATCATTGAAGAGAGGCCTAAAGTGGTGGTAGTTGACTCGATCCAGACGCTCTACTCGCCGGAGCTTACGGGCGCTCCGGGGGGCGTGGGGCAGGTGCGCGAGACGGCTGCCCGGCTCATGCGGCTCGCCAAGGCGGAGGGTATCGCCGTCGTCCTAGTTGGGCACGTGACGAAGGAGGGTTCCATCGCGGGGCCACGCGTGTTGGAGCACATGGTGGATACGGTCTTGCAGTTCGAGGGGGACCGGTACCAGTCCTTCCGGATCTTGCGGGCTTTGAAGAACCGTTTTGGCTCAACGAACGAGGTCGGTGTGTTCGAGATGACCGGCACTGGGATGGCGGAGGTCGAGGACCCGTCGGTGTTCTTTTTGTCGCGCAGGGAGGGTGAGACGCCGCCGGGGGTGGTGACGGTGTGCCTCCTGGAGGGGACGCGACCGATGCTGGTCGAGATAGAAAGTTTGGTCGCGCCGAGCCCTCTCGCGGTCCCGCGGCGCGTCGCCAACGGGATCGAGGTCGGCCGGGTGAACATGCTGTGTGCGGTCTTGGGCCGGAGGGCGGGGCTCGTACTCGGGGACCAGGACGTTTACGTGAACGTAACCGGGGGGGTACGGGTCGAGGAGCCTGCGGCGGACCTCGGGGTGGCGTTGGCGATCGCGTCGGCCTTGCGTGATAGGCCCGTCGGGGTGGGGGTGGCGTGCTTCGGGGAGGTGGGATTGACAGGGGACGTTCGGTTCGTCTCCGGGGGGCCGCGGCGTATCAACGAACTGATCAAGCTCGGCTTCGGGCGTATAATTATGCCGGAAGGTGCACCCGAAGGCCCGCACGGAGCCGGTCGCGGGGACGCGCGAAACGGTCGGGCCAAGGAGGTTATGGTGGCCGAGGTAAAAACGCTCGAAGAGGCCGTGGGGGCGGCGCTAAATTGAGTCCCCGACGGGACATCCCGGCGGAGATGACCGGGGCCCTGGAGCTTGTGGCGCCCGGAACGGAACTCCGGGAGGCCATAGACAACATCATCTGGGCACATAGTGGGGCCCTGATCGTCGTCGCCAACCCGCGAAAGCTGGAACGGCTGGAGCTCATCTCCGGCGGCATTAAGCTGGATACCGAGTTCACCCCGATGCGCCTCTACGAGCTCGCCAAGATGGACGGCGCACTCGTCGTCTCGCCAGACATCTCCTACATCCACTACGCCAACGCTCAGCTCAGCCCGGATCCCACGCTTCCTTCGGAGGAGACGGGCTTACGTCACTTGGCCGGCCACCGCACCGCCCAGCAGACGGGCGATCTGGTCGTGGTGGTCTCCGAGCGGCGCCGGATTGTCAGCCTCTATCGGGGCTTCTACGGGCCGCACGTCCTGGAGGACATAAGCGTCGTACTCTCGAAGGCCGGATCGGCCCTGGCCACCCTTGAGAAGTACACCCGACGCCTGCGCGAGGAGGCGCGTGCGCTCACGCTGCACGAGTACGACGGGGCCGTGACGTTGCGGGAGGTCGTGGGTGCGTTGGCGACCTTCGAGTACACGGTGCGGATCGCCGGGGAGATCGAGAACCACGTCAGAGAGCTCGGACGGGAGGGGCGGCTCGTCGAGTTGCAGCTCGAGCAAGCCTTCCACGACGTTCCCGAGCAGTATGACGCCCTGATCCGGGACTACGCCGCCGAAAGCATGGACCACAAGGAGGTCCGCGCGCGCCTTCACGAGCTCTCCGGTGAGAAGCTCTCGGACCCGATGGTGATGGCCGAGGTGTTGGGCTACGCCAACACGGGACCTCTGGTGGAGTTCTTCCTCAAGCCGCGGGGCTACCGTCAGCTGGTGCGCGTGCCGCGTCTGCCGAGCAGGGTGGCCGAGAAGCTCATAGAGGAGTTTGGGACCCTCAGGGAGCTTCTCGAGGCTACCGAGGAGGACCTCGACGAGGTGGAGGGCGTGGGACAGGCGCGGGCGCGGACCATCAGGCGCAACCTCGAGCGGCAACGCTCCTTGGAGAGACCGGAGGAGGTCCTGTAAGGTATGGCCGAAACGGAAGGGACAGCATCGAGGGACGAAAGCTCCCGAAAGGCCTTCGCCGAGGGCGACCTCGTGGTCTACCCCAACCACGGCGCGGGGTGCGTGGCCGGGATCGAGGAGAAAGACATCTTGGGCGAGGTCCGGCGCTACTACGTCGTGTACCTGCCAGATACGGAGCTCACGGTGAGCATCCCTGCCAACGGCGATTCGGGTTTGAGGGCCTGCGCCGACGAGGAGGGCGTCGCAGAGGCGCTCTCGGTCCTCGGAGGCAACGCCACGACTATGCCCTCCAACTGGAACCACCGGCTCAAACACAACCGGGAGAAGATAAAGAGCGGTGAGATCACCCAGGTCGCCGAGGTGGTTCGCAACCTGTCCGCCCATGGCACCGAGACCGGCCTCTCCACCGGCGAACGCAACATGCTGATAAAGGCCCGCCAGATCCTCTCTTCCGAGATTGCGCTCGCCCGCAACATAGAGGCAGCCGAGGCCGAAAAGCTGGTGGACGACGCCCTGAAGGGCGGCGCCAAATAGCCGATTCTGGCTTTAAACGTGGGCCTGTCGTGGCGCTCGTGCTCGCCGGCGGGACGGGGAGCCGTATGGGCCGCCCCAAGCAGTTCATAGACCTTTTGGGGGCGCCCGCCCTCCTCCATACCTTGCGCGCCTTCGAGGAGGCCCCTGAGGTAACCCGGATCTACGCCGTGGGCGATGACTCCCGCATCGCGCAACTCGCTAAAGAATCGGGGATAGGCAAGTACGTCTGCTGCGCTACCCCCGGCGAGAACCGATCGCTCTCGACTCGCAACGGGCTCGAGGTCCTTGAAGAGGAACCTGAAGCCCTCGTCCTCGTCCACGATGGGTCCCGCTGCCTCATCACACCGAACCTGATAGGGCGCGTTGTCGTGGCGGCCGCGAAAGAACCCGGCGCTGACGGCGTCGTCCCCGCACTCCCTGCTTCGGACACCATTAAGGTCGCCGAGAGCGGGGCCGTCCTGGAGACCCTCGACCGGGCGAAGCTCTACGCGGTCCAGACCCCGCAGGCCTTCCGGCTCGGCCTGCTCCGCAAGATCTACGCGGACTCCGATGAGCGCTTGCGTGCCGCCACCGACGACTCCTCCCTCGTCGAGAGAGCCGGAGGCCGCGTCCTTGTTGTAACGGGCGAGAAGACCAACATTAAGCTCACCTCGCCAGAAGACCTGATCCTCGCCGAAGCTATCCTCGGGATCCGTATGGGGTTCAGGGCAGGGGTATAAGGCTGAATTCTAGAGTTGGTCTAGGTGTCGATGCTCATGCCTTCGCGGAAGAAGGTGCCGCGCGCAGGCTCGTACTCGGCGGGGTGGAGATACCCTTCGAGAGGGGATTGGTCGGCTACTCGGACGCCGACGTCCTCACACACGCCGTCACCGACGCCCTATTGGGAGCCGCCGGCCTCGAAGACATCGGCCACTACTTTCCCGACAGCGACGAGCGCTACAAAGACGCGTACTCCATGGAGCTTTTACGAGAGGCCCGGGCGGTCATCGGGGATAGTTGGGAGGTGGCGAACGTGGACGCGGTCGTCGTCTGCGAGCGCCCGAAGATAAGGGATTATCGGGAGGCCATGCGCAAAAATCTGGCCAAAGCGTTAGGTGTCGAGCCCGCGCGGGTGAGCGTGCGTGGCACGAGCACCGAGCGCTTAGGCTTCGCGGGTAGGGGCGAGGGGATAGCCGCCCAGGCCATCTGCCTTCTGGAAGGCAGGTAGGACTTTGGATAGGAGCGAGGTCCGGGTACGCTTCGCCCCCAGCCCTACGGGGATGCTGCATTTAGGCGGCGCCCGCACGGCACTCTTCAACTACCTCTTTGCTCGCCATCACGGCGGCAAGCTCGTCATGCGTATCGAAGACACCGACCTGGCGCGGATCACGAGGGAGTTCGAGCGTTCCCAGCTAGAGGATCTCGGTTGGCTTGGCCTGTCTTTCGACGAAGGGCCTTACCGGCAGAGTGAGCGCAGCCATTTCTACGACGAGGCCGTGCGGCGCCTCTCCGAAGAGGGGCTGGTTTATGAGGCGGAAGATGAGGCCGGCCGCAGGGCTCTGTACTTTCGGCCGCCCGCGCAGAGCGGTGCCTTCCAAGACGTTTTGCGGGGTGAGATCCACTTCTCTAACATCGAGGACTTCGTTATACGCAAGTCCGATGGCACCCCGGCCTACAACTTTGCGGCGGTCGTGGACGATACAGGGATGGCCATAAGCCACGTCATACGGGGCGAGGAGCACCTCCCGAACACTGCCCGCCAGGCGCTCCTCTACCGCGCCCTGGAAGAGCGAGAGCCCAAGTTCTTGCATCTCGGCCTGATACTAGGCCCCGACGGCAAGAAGCTCTCCAAACGTCACGGCGCCGCGAGCGTCGCGGAGCTCAGGAGGGAGGGCTACCTGCCCGAGGCGCTCGTGAGTCACCTCGCGCTATTGGGCTGGTCGCACCCGGAGGGTAAGGAGGAGTTCGCCGGCCTCGATGAGCTAGCAAACGAATGGGACCCCTCACGCCTCGGCACAAGCCCCGTTACCTTCGATGTCGCCCGCCTCCTTTTCGTCAACGCCCGCAGCATACGGGCGCTACAGACGGAAGAGTTGTACCGGCGCCTGAGCCCTTTCCTGGACGACGATTCCTTGCCCGAAGGAAGGGAGCTTCTCGCGGTCGAGGCAGTTCGGGACGAGATGCGCTTGCTCGCCGACGCGCCCCGACTTGTGCGCGAGATCTCGGCCCCGGTAGACCCTTCGGTCTTCGTCCATGACTTGCCAGAGTCGAGTCAGGAGGTCTATGGCGAGCTCGAGCGGGTTCTCGAAGGTCGGAAGATCGAGGATTTGGAGGACGGACGAGCCCTCGTACAGGAGTTGCGGGCGTGGGCGAAGGAGGAGGGGATCAAGGCCCGCGAACTCTTGCACCCCATAAGGCTCGCGCTCACTGGCCGAAATAGTGGGCCGGAGATGGCGTACCTCTTCGCGGTGCTCGGGGTGGTGGAGGCGCGAAAGCGGATAAAACGGGCGCGAGAGGCTAGACTAGGGGCATGAGCGTGCTGGTGCGAGACACTTTGAGCGGGCGAACGGTAGAAGTAGGTCAGGACGGACACATCGGCCTCTACGTCTGCGGCCCCACGGTCTACGACCACATCCACATAGGGAACGCACGGGCGCCGATGTTCTGGGACGTGGTCGTGCGGTACCTGAGGAGCAAGGGCTACGAGGTTACTTTCGTCCAGAACATCACGGACATCGACGACAAGATCATCGTCAAAGCCAACGAAGAGGGCGTACCTTGGGAGGAGGTCGTGCGCCGCTACACGGATTCCTTCCACGCGCGGCTAAAGCTCCTCGGAGTAAACCTCCCGGACGTCGAGCCGCGGGCCACCGAGCACATACCGGAGATGATCTCGCTCATCGAGGAGCTGATTGAGTCGGGCCATGCCTACGAGGCCCCCAACGGCGACGTCTACTACTCCGTCGAGAGCTACCCATCCTACGGCCGCTTGAGTAGACAGCGCCCCGAAGAGATGCGTGAGACCGAGAAGGG
>JALZFJ010000147.1 GCA_030867425.1 Actinomycetota bacterium
TGCGAGCCGACGAGCGCACCAGGCTCCTGCCGGTGGTGATCCTCACCTCTTCCAGAGAGCAGCAGGACCTCGTGGACGGCTACGGCTACGGGGCAAACTCCTACGTGAGGAAACCGGTAGACTTCGCTCGCTTCGTCGAAGCGGTGCGGCAGCTAGGGGTCTACTGGCTGCTCCTTAATGAGACGCCGCGGGTGGAGGCCTAGGCTCCATGCGCCACATGAGGCCGGTTTTCGAGCACTTGCGTCGCGCGGCGACTGCCTACGCGGTCCTGCTGGTCGCCCTGATCCTCACGCTCCTCGCCTACTACTACGTGAGCCAGAACGTGGAGGCCGCCGCGCGGAACCGGTTCGACGAGACGGTTCGGGCGACCGGGGACGCACTAGATCGCCAGATGAACTCTTATGTTGACGCGATGCTCGGCGCCCGCGCCCTTTTCTACGCCTCTACGTCGGTCGAGAGGGAGGAGTGGGAGGGTTACGCGAGCGGCATAGGCCTTCAAGACCGCTACGAGGGCATGCAGGTTCTGGGCTACGCCAGGCGCGTCGAGTCCGCGGGGAAGGACGAGTTCGTCGAAGAGCTGTCCCAGACGTTCGACGAAACCGAATTGCCGGAGCCTGCCCTGCGGCCGGAGGGAGAGAGGTCCGATTACTTCCCGATAACGTTCGTCGAGCCCCTGGACGAGGCCAACCGGAACTTGATCGGCTACGACGCGTACTCGAACCCCGAGCATCGCGCCGCCATGGACCGCGCGCGGGACACGGGCGACCCGCAGGCCACGAGCAAGGTTTACGTGCTCACCGAAGCTTCCGAAGGTTCAAGGGCAGACCTCGCTCTTGAGGAGGGCTTCGTGGTGTACCTCCCGATCTACCGGGAAGGCGAACCCGCCGACACCGCTGACGAGCGGCAGCGCGCCCTCGCCGGGTTCGTCGTCGGTTCTCTGGCAGCCGAAGGGCTCCTGCGGGGAACCTTCAGGGAGACGTTCGACCCCTCGGTAGACTTCGAGGTCTACGACGGGGAGAGGCTGACCTCGCAAAACCTCCTCTACGACGATGACGGGGTCCTGCGAGCCGCCGAGACCCAGACTCCACCCGAGGACCTCGGGTCCTCCGCCGGGCTGATCGAGGAAGTGACCGGCTTGCCTATCAGGGAGCTCGGGGGAGCCTCTTCGTTCTCCGATTTCGACCAGCTCTACGTGGCGGGCCGCGAGTACGGCCTGTACTTCGAGGCCCTGCCGGAGTTCGAAGATGGCGGCAGCTGGCTGCCCCTGTTCGTGCTGCTGAGCGGGATGGCGGTGAGCCTCCTGCTCTTCGGGATTACCTGGATGCTCTCCCGCAGTCGTCTACTCGCCGAGGAGTCCGGCCGCGAGCTGGAGACCACCAACCGCGAGCTGGAAGCTGCCAACCGCGAGCTCGAAGCCTTCTCCTACTCGGTCAGCCACGACCTGAGGGCGCCTTTGAGGAGCATAGACGGCTTCTCTCAGATACTCCTGGAGGATCACGCTGACGAGCTGGACGAGGAGGGCAAGGATTACCTCGGGCGCGTGCGGGCGGCGAGCCAGCGCATGGGGAACCTCATAGACGACCTCCTCGGACTCTCGCGGGTCACCCGCAGCGCCCTGCGACGGGAGGACGTCGACCTGAGCCAGATGGCCCGGGAGGTGGCCGCCGAGCTGAGGAGGCGCGAGCCGGGACGGCGGGCGGAGGTCGAGGTCGAAGAAGGGCTCGTGGCGAACGGGGACCCGAGGCTGTTGCGGGTGGCTTTGGAGAACCTCATAGGCAACGCCTGGAAGTTCACGGCCATGGAGGAGGAGGCGAGGATAAGGTTCGGGCTGGACAAGAGGCTCTCCGGGGAGAGCGGGGTGCAGGTCTTCCGGGTCTCCGACAACGGTGCTGGCTTCGAGATGGCTTACGCGGGCAAGCTCTTCGGGGCTTTCCAGAGGCTGCACGGGGCAGAGGAGTTCGAAGGGACAGGGATAGGACTGGCGACAGTGCAGCGGGTAGTGCGCAGGCACGGGGGGCGGGTGTGGGCGGAAGGGGAGGTCGGAGAAGGCGCCTCCTTCTTCTTCACGCTGAGCCCCGGCCTCAGGCCTGAGTCCGACGCGCCACGCGAGGGGAACGGGAAGAAGTAACCGCCTGCGAGCGCTCAGTGCACAGCCCCTCGTGCGCGGAGCACGGCCTACGCCGCGCCTGTATCGATCGTCAAGGACTCGGACGACGATACTCGTCTTGCTCGGGCGCAGAGGTTACGAGGACCATCACGAGCGGTCGACATCCTATGGGCTCTGGATCGACGGGGGCGGGACGCGGTCGTCCGACCACGCCGGTCTCCACAGAACGCCCGTGGCTAAAGTCGCTCCGGGACAGCAACGCGTTGCTGTCCCTCCCGCTCACATCGTCCCAATGAAAGCGTGCGCCGGGGGCTACAGCTGAAAAAAGTAGAGCCCCCGTCCTCGTGGCGGGGGCTCTGGAAAGTACTCGCGTCGCGGCTCTTTACCTAGAAGGCTCCGCTTCCTGAATCTCCTCCTCGACGTCCTGGATGCCGGTGAGGGAGCTGACGTAGACCTCGTCGTAGTCTTTCTGGAGCCCTTGCTCACGCTCCCTTTCGGCGCCGCGTCCGCCCAGGAGGGTGCCGAGCCAGCAGGCCAGGAAGCCCAAAGGCACCGAGATCAGGGCGGGGCTCCCCCGCTGGAACGGGAAGATCGCGGCCTCCCCCAGGACGACCGGGCTCGCGATCACGAGCCCGACGGAGGAGACGAGGCCGACTATCATGCCGGCGACGGCTCCGGCCGTATTGAACCTCCTCCAGAAGATAGTCAGCAGGATGACCGGCACGTTCGCGCTCGCGGCGACCGCGAAGGCCAGGGCCACGAGGA
>JALZFJ010000148.1 GCA_030867425.1 Actinomycetota bacterium
TGCGAGCCGACGAGCGCACCAGGCTCCTGCCGGTGGTGATCCTCACCTCTTCCAGAGAGCAGCAGGACCTCGTGGACGGCTACGGCTACGGGGCAAACTCCTACGTGAGGAAACCGGTAGACTTCGCCCAGTTCTCCCGCGTTGTGGAGCAGCTCGAGCTCTACTGGCTGGTCTTGAACGAATCCCCCCTGGCGGAGGCATAAGAGCAGGGGTGAAGCCGGACCGTCTTCCCTTTGGCGATCCCTTGAGCCGGAGGAAGGGAGAGCGGTGAGCCTTTCTTAGCGGCTTCCGAACAGCTCGGCCTCCAGTTCGTCTACGAATTGCCGGGCGGTACGACCGCTCCTTCCGGCGTGCCACCGCTCCCAGAGCAGGGCGCGTTCCTTTAGCTCCTCACCGGGGATCTTCAGCCCGCGTTCCTCGACGAGACCGAAGACTATCTCTAAATACCTCTTCTGATCCGGTGCGGGGAAGGTTACGCGCAGACCGAAGCGGGCGGCGAGGGACTGCTTCTCCTGCATGGTGTCCCTGGCGTGGACCTCGTCGCCGGGGCCGTCTTCCCGGTCTGCGAAGCTTTCCCGGATCAGGTTCCTGCGGTTGGAGGTCGCGTAGATCCTCACGTTCTCCGGCGGCTCCTCGACGCTCCCTTCCAGCAGGGCCTTAAGGGCCTTGTACTCGACCTCGCGCTCCTCGAAAGAGAGATCGTCTTTAAAGATCACGAAGCGCAGACCGCGGCCGCGCAGAGCATCGAGCACTCGTGGCAAGTTCTTCAGATCTTCTTTGGAGAGCTCCACGAGCTTGAGGCCCCTATCGGCGTATTCGTTCAGTACGGCCTTTACGGTCGAGGACTTGCCGGTGCCCGGGGGGCCGTAGAGGAGGGCGTGGTGGGACGGGAGCCCGGCGAGGAGCCGCTCTGTGTTTCTTAGCAGGGGCTGACGCTCCCGCTCGTAGCCGATCAGGCCCGACAAGCGCACCGGGTCCGGATCAGGCACCGGTTGGAGACCGCCGTCCTCCCAACGGAACACCTTGTAGCGTCCGAAGGGACCCGCGCCGTAAGCGGCGAAGTGCCCGGCGAGCGCTTCCGCGTACCCATCCCAGTCGCTTGCAGCAGCGAGCCTGCAGGCTAAAGCGCTGCGGGGCGAGTCGTCGGGGGAGAGGCCGGGATCGCTCCAGGGCACCCAGACTCCGGCGAGGTCCGGGACGGCCTCTTCGAGTGTGCGGAGCAGGGCTTTGCCGTCGAGATCGAAGAGGAAGCGGAGCGTGCTCAGGTCGCGGCGGGCTTGCTCCAGGAGCGGGGGACTCGCTTTTCCCTTTTCGGCGGCGAGGGCGAAAGCGTTCTCGTCCTCCAGGAGCCGGCCCACGAGATGCGACTGCCAGGCGTCGGGGAGAAGGGAGTCGGAGGCTACGGCGAGCTCCTCCCACAACCGCCCGAAGACGCCAGCGACGGACACCGGGTCCGGGCGTTCCTCCGCCAAGAGCCCGAGCAGCGCCAGAAAATCCCGCGCCGCGGACGACCCCAGGACGCCCCGCAGCACGGCCAAGCCCTGCGCCCGCAGGAGCAGCCGGTTTAGCTCGGCCCTGTCCATACTGCTCAGCACTCTAGCAGTAAAGCAGCCGGCCCATCAGCTATCAGCAAAGACACATAGCCGATGACTACGTGTAGATGTCGCGCCGGCTAAAGGTGAGGGCGGCGAGGAGCACGAGCAGCAGGGCGACGAGTGTTATGCCGCCGAAGCTCACCCAGTCTATACCGTCCTCGATAGCCGAGGCGTAGTGGTAGAAGACGGTGAAGGGCCGGGCGTCCTCTAGCTCTTCAACGGTATTTCCTAGCGCGTCGACGAAGTACATGCCTACCAGCACCGCCCCGGGGATGGCTATGGCCAGAACGCGGCGGTGGAAGAGGGCCGAGCACAGCATAGCCAGGCCTCCAAAGAAGGTGCACAGTGGCCACAGGTTAAGCACGGCCTCTACCGTCGAGCGTATGGACAGGTCTATATCCATCAGCACCGCCGGTACCCAGGTAAAGAGCCCCAGGATAACCAGGATGCCGAGCAGCGAGAGGGCCGTCGCGATAAAGCTTCCGGCGACGAGCTGCCAGCGCGGGACCGGGTTGCCCAAGAGCACGTCTATCGTGCCGCGCTCCTCCGCCCCCGCGATGGCCCCCGCAGAGGCCAGGATCGGGAAGAACGCCAGCGCCAGCGGGGCCAGAAAATTGAAGGTCTGCGCCGCCAAGAAGTCTTCTATCTTCGTCAGGTCGGTACCCTCACCTATGCCGAAGAGCTCTCGCATCTCCGGCGGGTAGCTCTCGACAAGATCGTTCAAGCCCTGTGACTGGTCCTCTACAGCAGGGAAGGAGGCCACGGTCAAGAGGTTGAGCAGACCCAGCGCCACGCCCCAGACGACGACGCTCCTCAACTGCAGCCTCGTGGTGTGTATTATCAGGGCAACCAGCGTTCCCCACGGCCTGCGCTCCTCAGTCCTTTGCGATTTCATCCCATGCTCCGCAGTCTGCTTTCCGCTCACGACCCTCCGTTCTCGTGGTCTGCGTAGTACGCTAGGAAGACCTCCTCGAGGCTCGGTCGCTCGTACTCCATGTTAATCAATCGGCCTCGGGCGGCGAGTTTTACGACCTCGTCTAGGTTGCCGTACAGCGTAAAGGAGAGGCTCGTCCCGTCGGCGCTTAGCTCGCCGATGCCGGGGAGCTTCTCGAAGGGCTCCGGATCTACGGGCTCATCGAAGGTGAGGCTCACGTGCCTAAAAGACTTATTCAAGAGCGTGTCGGTAGTCTCAACGGTGACGAGCCTGCCGGCGCGAATGATTCCGACCCGGTCGCAAACGCGCTCGACCTCGGCCAGGTTGTGCGAGGAGAAGAAGACGGTGCGCCCCTCGGCCTTCGTCTCGCCGATTATCTCCAGAAACTCCTCCTGCACCAACGGGTCCAATCCCCCAGTTGGCTCGTCCAGTA
>JALZFJ010000154.1 GCA_030867425.1 Actinomycetota bacterium
CCGACTTTGCCTTCTGGGCAATAACGCCGAGGTTCTCCGGCGCCGGCTCGACCTGCATCCCCACAGCAGCTAGCCTCTCACCCAGGATCTCCATGTCCTCCGCGTCGGGCCTCTCGTGCACCCGGTATACGCCGCCCGGCTTCCCGCGCAGCATCTTCGCTACTTCCTCATTCGTGAGGACCATGAGCTCCTCGATCAGATCCCGCGCGGGCGTCGAGCGGCGCACCCTTGCCCCGACGGGCAGCCCCCGCTCGTCCACCTCATACTCTGACTCCCGCCCGCCAAGCTCCAACTTGCCACGCACCGCAGCCCGCGTCTTCAGCTTCCGCGAGAGCTCGTACGCCGTCCGCACCAGCTCGGGTTGTTGGATCTCCCCTTCACCATGCAAGAACGCGTCCACCCCATCGTAGGTTAGCCGAGCATCGCTAGCCGTCAGGCTGCGGTAAGCCCTGCTGCTCTTTACTTCGCCGGACGAGGCTACCTCTATCTTGACCGTGACGGTCGCCTTCTCCTCGCCCGGCCTTAAGGAGCACAAGTCCTCCGAGAGCTGGCGCGGGAGCATCGGGGCGACGGTCCCCGGCAGGTAGACCGAGTTGCCGCGCCTGCGAGCTTCCCTGTCCAAGGGACTCTCGGGCCGCACGTAGCGGGTCACGTCCGCTATATGAACCCAGAGACGGTAGCCCGCGCTCGTGCATTCAATGGAGATTGCGTCGTCGAAGTCCTTTGCGTCCGCGCTGTCGATGGTGACGGTCGCGAGGCTACGAAGGTCCTCGCGTTGGCCTGGTTCTCTACGGGCGCTCGTCACGGCCACTTCTTCAATCCTCGGGGAGAAGCCGCGCGAGGCGTCTATCGAGGCGAAGAGCGCCTCGTAGACGTTGCGCGGATCGTCCGGGGGGCCGAAGACCCTCGTCACCTCGCCGCGCAGGGAGCGACCCTTCTCGCGGACGCGCACAAGGACCAGGTCCCCGGCCTCGGCGCCACGCCTCAAGCGGCGGGCGACCAGGACCGGGCGACGCTCCTCGCTGAAGAGCGGGTCGGCGACCGAGTACTTACCCCGGCGGACAAGCTGGGCCGGTAGGATCACGGTGAGAGAGAAGTTCGAATCCTCGGATCAAACACGCGATGAGTCTACCACGCGGTTTCGCCGGACTGTTTTAGAGCTCAGGTGTCAGCCGGTAGCCGCTCATCCGCACCGAAAAAGGTCAGCCGAAAGGTCTGGACCAACGCTAAGGCTGAGCCCGCGGTACGATTGCCTGGCAGACGTTAGATGGTAAAAGACTGAACCTGAGCACTCTGAACGCACCTTGCGCGTTCAGATCTTCAAGAACCGGCGCACGGAGAAGGCGCTGCCGGCGATGCCGACTACGACGCCCACGGCGATCAGTACCAGCAGCAAGAACACGGTGCTGATCGCGTTCGAAGAGATTGGGATGAAAGGCAGCTCGTACTGGGCCCAGGCCACGAAGACCGAGTTTACCCACACCACGAGGAGGGCGGCTACGGCGGCCCCGATCAGACCCTGCACCAACCCTTCGAAGAGGAATGGCGTCCTTACGAAGCTATCCGAAGCGCCGACGAGCTTCATCACCTCTATCTCCTTGCGACGGGCGAAGATCGAGAGCCGTATCGTGTTGAAGATCAAGAGCACGCTCGCCACGAAGAAAAGTGCCGTCGCCCCCCTCAAGGCCCAGATCACGTAGCTGGTGGCCTGGTTCAGGTTATCTATGGTCTTCTGGTTATAGAGGAGGTCCCCTTCCGCGAAGCCCTCGGCCTGGAGCTTCTCGGCGACCGCGTCGCTAGAGCGCGAGTCGGCGAGCTGTATCTCGATAGAGGCCGGTAACACGTCGCTGGGTAGACCCTCCAGGATCTCGGGCTGGTCGGATAGGGTGCTCCTGAACCGTTCGAGCGCCTCCTCCCGGGAGACGTAGGTGACCTGGCTGACCTCCGGGTAGCTCTCGACCGAGCTGTAGACCTCGTCCGCCCTCTCCTGGCTGACGTCCTCCGGGAAGAAGGCCGTGATCGTCACGTCCTGGCCTATTCTGTTGATGATGCCCTCGACGTGGGCGTTGACCAGCATGCCCACGCCCAGAATCAGGACGCACACCGCCGTCGTCGTCACCGCCGTAATGCTCATCAAGGGGTTCAGGAGTATGTTCTTAGACGCCTCGCGCAAGAAGAATACTAGGTCAAATCTCATTGGTGTATCCCCCCCTCACCATATCGCGGACGATCTGCCCGTTCTCGAGCGCCACGACCCTCTTGCGCATCACGTCCACCATCTCCTTGTCGTGGGTCGCAACCAGGACCGTGGTGCCGATGCGGTTGATCCTGTGCAGGAGCTGCATGATCCCAACCGAGGTGTCTGGGTCGAGGTTTCCGGTCGGCTCGTCGGCGATGAGTATCGGCGGCTGGCCGACGAAGGCGCGGGCGATGCTGACTCGCTGCTGCTCACCCCCCGAGAGCTGGTCTGGGTACTTACCTCTCTTCTCCGAGAGCCCTACGAGGTCCAGGATCTGGGGAACCTTCGTGCGGATGGTGCGACGCTTCTGGCCCGTGACCTCCAGCGCGTAGGCGACGTTTTCGGCGGCGGTCTTGTTCGGCAGGAGCTTGAAGTCCTGGAAGACGCACCCTATGTCCCGGCGATGCTTCGGCACGTACCGGTCCGGGATGCCCGAGAGCTTCACCCCATTGACGACGATGGTCCCGCTCGAAGGTTCTAGCTCTTTCAGGATCAGGCGCACCATCGTGGACTTGCCTGAGCCGCTGGCACCCACCAGGAAGACGAACTCCCCGGGTTCTATCCCGAGGTTCACGTCCTTGAGGGCCGCGATGTCCCTGCCGTAGACCTTGGTGACGTTGTCGAAGTAGATCAAGGTACTCTCCAAACGCGTCCGGCGGGCATTGCTGAGCCGCCACGAACACTCGACCCGCGCTACGGCAGGCTTCGTGCTAAGGGGGATCTCTACCAACAAGCCCGGCCACCGCGCTCCCCCCTCCGGAGCCTCTGGACCAGGGCAAAAGATACCAGAGGGGGCGCGGTCTGGCAACCGGTGGCGCCGCCTCCCGGCGGCTCACCCGACCGGCAGATCCTCGACCCTCCCGACGAGAACGAGGCGATCCTCCCGGATCTCGACGCTCGACAGCTCGCCTTCGAACGGCAGCTCTCCGATAGGGTACTCGAAGCTCGCACCCGCGAGCAGCTCCTCGGGGACAGGCTCTCCCAAAGCCTTCGCCCGGACCGGCTCGAAGCGGAGCACACCGTCCCGAACGTCGAGCTCCCACTCCACACTGACCGGGACGCGCACCCCCAGGAGCTCGACCTCGGATCCGACGTCGAGACGTCCCTCTTCGAGCTCTACCTCCCCTACGGGCGATGTGGCGAAAGAGGTGGCGATCTCGGCGATCTCCTCCTCGGAGAGCTCTACCCGGAGTTCTCCGGAGAACGGTTCTTCGGCCCGGAGACGTCCGCTAACCACGCTCCCGAGCACGTCGAGGTCGAAGGGATCGAGGTTAACTGTAACCTCGTCGGGCTGCACGCCGCCTAGCAACTCGGGGTTTACGAAGGTCACCTGCCCCTCCTCGAACTCCCCGGCCAGAGCGCCGAGCGGAAGGTCCCCCCTAATCTCCACCTGGGGCTCTTCGGCGAGCCCCAGCCTGCTCTGCAGCTCTTGCGCGACTAGCTTCTCCAGCAGGAGCGGCAGGAGGACGAAGCTGCTCACGAGCAAGACGGCGCCGAGCGAGAGCGCCGCGACGAGGAGAGCCCTAAGAAATGGCGGTCCGGCTCTTGAGGTAGGCGTAGATAAAGGCGTCGAGGTCGCCGTCGAGAACTTTTTCGACATCGGCGGTTTGCTCCCCGGTGCGGTGGTCCTTTACCATCTTGTAGGGGTGCAGGACGTAGGAGCGGATCTGCGAACCCCACTCTATCTCCGCCCGCTCTCCCTCAAGAGCGGCGAGCTCTTTCTCCCGCCTCTCCCGTTCGAGCTCGAAGAGCCTCGCGCGCAGGACGCGCATCGCCACCTCGCGGTTCTGGTGCTGGCTGCGCTCGTTCTGGCACTGCACCACGATACCAGTCGGGAGGTGTGTGATCCTGACCGCCGAATCGGTCTTGTTGACGTGCTGGCCGCCGGCGCCCGAGGCCCGGTAGGTGTCCACCTTCAGGTCCTTCTCGTCGATCTCTGCCTCCACCGCGTCGCTCACGACCGGGGCGACCGCAACCGAAGCGAAGCTCGTGTGCCTGCGCCCGCCAGCGTCGAACGGGCTGATCCGCACCAAACGATGCACCCCCCGCTCCGCCGAGAGGAGCCCGAAAGTGTACTCGCCGCTGATGGAGTAGGTGGCGCTCTTTATCCCAGCCTCCTCTCCCAGGGTGTACTCGATGGTCTCCAGGGCATACCCGCGTCGCTCGGCCCACCGCCGATACATCCGGGCAAGCATCTCCGCCCAGTCCTGTGAGTCCACCCCGCCGGCTCCGGAGTTTATGGTGAGGATCGCCGCCCCCTCGTCGTACTCCCCGGAGAAGAGCCTGGCCACCTCCTGCTCTTCGAGGACGTGCTCGATGTCCCCGAGCTCCCCTGCGACCTCGCCCAGGATCTCCTCGTCGCCCTCGGCGAGCTCCAAAAGTTCCTCGGCATCCGAAAGGCGGGAGCGCAGGCTACCGAGCAGGCGTAGCCGGCACTCGACACGCGCGGACTCTGCCGAGACCACTCTGGCTTCCTCCTGGTCGTCCCAGAACCCGGGTCGGCTCATCCGCTCGCTCAAAGCCGCGGAGGAGCGCCGTAGGGCCTCTACGTCGAAGAAATCCTCAAGCTCCGCGAGGCGCACTTCGAGCTGGGAAGTTTTCTCCCTAAGCTCGGACACTAATTCCTATCGGTGGGATCTTCGCCTGTCACCGCCGCGGTGCTGGGGACACCTCCGTCGGCGCGACCGTGGCATTTCTTGTACTTCTTGCCCGATCCGCAGGGGCACGGGTCGTTTCGACCCACTTTCTGCTCGGTCTTGCGAGGGCTCTTCGGGCGCTGGTTCGGCTCTTCTTCGCCGCCGCTATAGGAGAGCTGCTCCACCTCTATCTCCTCGCGCACTTTGACGTTCTCTATGCGGTAGATATAGGTGACGTAGTCCTCCTTGAGGCCCCGCTCCATCTCCTGGAACATGTCGAAGCCCTCGCGCTTGTACTCGACCAGGGGATCTCTCTGGCTCAATCCCCGCCAGCCGATACCCTCGCGCAAAGCCTCCATCTCGTGGAGATGCTCCCGCCAGCGGGAGTCGATTATGGAGAGTAGCGTCCTGCGCTCGGCCTCCTCGAAGGACTCGAGGCCGTCGATGCGCTCGAGGCCGCGCCTGTGAAGCTCCTCGGTCCGCTCCTCCCACTCGGCCCTCCGCTCCTCCAGGCGCTCCCTGGCATCTTCCAGGACCATCTCCAGGATCCCCTCGCTCGAAAGGCTCTCGACGTCCAGGGACTGGAAGTCTATCTGGCTTGGGTAGAAGCGGTTAAGCTCGGCCTCGAGGGTAGTCATGTCCCAATTCTCGGGGTAGACGTTCTCGGAGGCGTGAAGGCCGACGACCTCCGAGAGGACCTCCTCGACGTACTCCCACGTGTCGACATCTTCGTCCATGAGGATGTCGCGTCTTATGCCGTAGATTACCTCGCGTTGCTTGTTTAGGACGTCGTCATATTCGAGGATCCGTTTGCGGATCTGGAAGTTCTGGCTCTCGACCTGCTCCTGGGCGCGTCTGACCGATCCCGAGACCATGCCTGCCTCGATCGGCACGTCCTCCTCCAGCCCGATCCTGTCTATGACGTTCTGCATCCGCTGGCCGCCGAAACGCCTCAAGAGCTCGTCCTCGAACGAGAGGTAGAATCTCGACTCGCCCGGGTCGCCCTGTCTGCCGCTGCGTCCCCTGAGCTGATTGTCTATCCGGCGTGCCTCGTGCCGCTCGGTCCCCAGAACGTACAGCCCCCCGACCTCCGGCACTCCTTCGCCGAGCTTTATATCCGTACCCCTTCCGGCCATGTTCGTCGCGATGGTGACCGAACCCTTCTCGCCGGCCTCCGCGATGATCTCCGCCTCCCGCTCGTGCTGCTTGGCGTTGAGGACGTTGTGCCTTATGCCGCGTCGCTTGAGCAAGGCCGAGAGGTGCTCCGAGACCTCGACAGAGACCGTGCCGACGAGGATCGGCTGGCCTAAGCCGTTGCGCTCGGCGATGTCTTCCACGACGGCGTCGTACTTGGCCTTCTTGACCTTGTAGACCAGGTCATCCTTGTCTTCCCGGATCATCGGCTCGTTCGTCGGTATCGAGACGACCGCCATCTCGTAGATGTGCATGAACTCGTCGGCCTCCGTGGCGGCCGTGCCGGTCATGCCCGCGAGCTTGTCGTATTGCCTGAAGTAGTTCTGGATCGTGATCGTGGCGACGGTCTGGTTCTCTTCCTCGATCGACACCCCTTCCTTGGCTTCTATGGCCTGGTGCAACCCCTCGGAGTACCGCCGCGCTTCGAGCACTCGCCCCGTGAACTCGTCGACGATAAAGACCCTCCCGTCCCGGACGATGTACTCGACGTCTTTGCGGAAGAGGGCATGAGCCTTAAGCGCCTGGTTCAGGTGGTTCACCAGGTTCGTGTTCACGTCGTCATAGAGGTTCTCGACGCCCAAAGCCTTCTCGACCTTCTCGACGCCCGACTCGGTCGGGGCGACCTGGCGCTTTTTCTCGTCCACCTCGAAGTCCTCGCCTTTTTTGAGGCGTGGGACGATGGAGGCGAAGCGGTAGTAAGTGTCGGCGGCGCCCTCGGGCATGCCGGAGATTATGAGGGGGGTTCGGGCCTCGTCTATGAGGATGGAGTCGACCTCGTCGACGATGGCGTAGTGGAGCTCCCTCTGGACGAGGCGATCCACGCTGGCCGCGATATTGTCCCTGAGGTAGTCGAAGCCGAACTGGGCGTTGGTGCCGTAGGTTATGTCGGCCGAGTAGCCCACCATCCGCTCATCGAAGCCCATGTTGTCCTGTATCAGGCCCACACGCAGGCCTAGGAACTCGTAGATAGCGCCCATCC
>JALZFJ010000169.1 GCA_030867425.1 Actinomycetota bacterium
AGAAGAGACCGGCGTCCGAGCTGACTTGGTCGCAGCGTCTCCTAACGTTGGCCAAACGGCCGGATGCGGGAGCGCCCATTCCGGAGAGAACCGTCGTCGGAGCGTAAGAAAAAGAGTAACGTCAAAGGGAGAGGAGTAACCTTACCTCAAGCACGACAGCGTTGCCTCTGCCAATCCATTTCACCAGAAAACGACACCGAACGACTGGTTCTCTACAAACAAGTGTATGCGATTTACAGTGGGTGAAGTCCGGGCTCCCAGCGCACGTTTCGGGCGTCATCCGGTAGCAGGACGCTGAACCTTAGCCCAAGAGATTTTGTAGTTTTAAGCTGACATAACCGCCTCGTCGAAGTATGAAGCCAGCTTTTCGAGATGCTCGTGGTTCAACGCTCCTACGCCGCCTTCGGTCATGCTTTTCCTCCTACGGAAGCTTTCAGGTTTCAGATATCAATAATTTGCCGGCGTGGCCGGTCGATCTTTTCATAGTCCCTCGAATCTTGGTTCGCGCTTTTCTAAGAAGGCCGTCGTTCCCTCCCGCTTGTCCTCGGTGTTGAAGAGGACGGCTTGGGCGAGCCTCTCGACGACGAGCCCGGTCTTCTGGTCTGTTTCGAAGCCGGTCTGGATGGCGAGCTTGGCGAGCCTGACGGCGAGCGGGCCTTTTTCGAGGATGGCTTCGGCCGTCTCGCGCACGGCCTCCCCTAGCGCGTCTGGTGCCGTCACTTTGGTGACGAGGCCGATGCGGTGCGCTTCTGCGGCGTCCACGGTTCTGCCGGTAAGGATCATCTCCGTGGCCTTGCCCTTGCCGACGAGACGGGCGAGCCGTTGGGTGCCGCCAGCGCCGGGGATGATCGAGAGCGAAAGCTCCGGCAACCCGAACCGGGCGTTCTCGGAGGCGATGCGCACGTCGCAGGCCATCGCCAGCTCGCAGCCGCCGCCCAAAGCGTAGCCGTTTACCGCGGCGATCGTGGGCTTCTCGTAGGCTTCTATCTCGTCGTAGACCCCCTGCATGATCGAGGCTAGGGCGTCCAAAGCGTTCCTCTCCCTTAGCTCGCCTATGTCCGCTCCGGCCGCGAACGACCGCTCCCCCGCCCCTGTAAAGACCACGACGCCGACCCCCTGGTCGTGCCGGAATTCGGCGAGGGCTTGTCGAATGTCGCCCAAAACTTGCGTGTTCAGGGCGTTCCGGACATGGGGACGGTTTACCATGATCGTACCGACGCCCTCCTCCATCCCTGTCAGTATCGTCTCGTACTCGGTCATCTTGCTCCTTCTATCATCTCGCACGCGTAGCAGGCTCGCCGGGGCTCGCTCGTGTAGGATATACGCTCGGAATCGTTCGCTGCGAGAGAAAGATCGTAAAAGAACGCGATGGATGAGCTGCTCGCCAGCATTGCACAATGGGCCGTAGATTTCGTCTACTCCTTCGGCTACGTCGGTGTGTTCGTCTTGATCACGCTCATGAACCTGCACGTGCTGCCGCTCCCCACGCAGCTTCCCCTGTGTCTGGCCGGCTTTCTGGTCGGGCAGGGGCAGTTCTCGTTCGCCGCGGTTCTGGCGTGGTCGACGGCGGGAGCAGTTATCGCCTCGCTAGGTACGTACTATATCGGGGCCTGGATCGGGGAGGAGAGCCTGCGCAAACTAGTCAAACGGGCCGAGCGGTTCAGGCTCGTGTTCGTCTCGGATCTGGATCACGCGAGCGGGGTGTTTGAGCGGCACGGCGGGAAGGCGATCCTGCTCGGCCACCTTTTCCCGACCGTGGGTGCACTGATCTCGATACCCGCAGGTATCACGCGGATGCCCATCTTCGGGAAATTCGCGTTCTACACCGTCCTCGGCAGCACCTTGTGGAACGGCATCTTCATCGTCCTCGGGCTGGTCTTGGGAGCCAACTGGCCGCTCGTGAAGCAGTATACGACGATCATCGAGATCGTGGTGCTGGCCACCATGGTAGGAGTGGTTTTCTGGTTCTTGCGGCGCCGGTGGAAGGCGTGGAAAGCGCTCAAGAAGTAAGATGAGAGGCTGCCGTGCTACCAGCAGCCCTCGTTTGCTCAGTCCCCGAACACCAGGAAGCTCACGGTGCCGGAGGCGACGGTATCCTCTTCCTTTTTGGCGTGTACGTCGAAGGCGTAGAGGCAGCCCTCCGTCGTTTCTTCGGCGCCGGTAGCGCGTCCGCCGACGGTAAGCTCGTCGCCGGGATAGACCATGCCAGAGAAGCGGGCCTGGAGCTCCTTTACGTAGCCGTGCTCCAGGTAGGGGGAGAACAGGAGACTCATCGTCGCCAGCGTCAACATGCCGTGGGCTATGACGCCCGGGAGGCCTGCTTCGGCGGCGGCTTCGTCTACGGTGTGAATGGGGTTGTAGTCTTCGGAGGCGCCCGCGTACTTGATGAGCTGCAGCCTCGTGACCGGCGGCAGGGTACGGCTCTCGAGCTCATCCCCTGCCCGCCAGGTCGGCTTCGCGGCGCTCATAGCCCGAGGCTCTCTCTCATGGCCGGCGTGAGGATCGCGGTGTCGAGCATAGTAAAGATGCGCTCCCCTTCGGAGCCCTCCCCGACGCGCTCGGAGATCAAGAACCCGAGGGCGCCCTCGCGGCCTTCCTTCTCGTAGTAATCTTTGACCTCCGCGTAGCATAGGACCTCCTCCCCCACGAAGAGCGGCCGTTCGTAACGTATCCGGTGCTCACCGTGGATGAGCCCCTGCCCCGGCGGCCCCATGCCTTCTATCTCGCCGTACTCAAACGTCCGGGGGAACGTCGGCGGCGCAATGAGCCCGTCATATCGGCTTTGTTTGGCCGCCGCCTCGTCCACGTAGAGTGGGTTCGGGTCCCCGATGGCTTCGGCGAACTTTCTCACAGCCCCCTTCTCGACGACGTTGGAGATCGCCTCGGAGCGCTCGCCCACGAACC
>JALZFJ010000178.1 GCA_030867425.1 Actinomycetota bacterium
TTTCCATCGGCTTTCCTCCTCCCAAACGTATCCCATTCCCGAGCATTGTCTCAGAAAAAGGAGGCGCCCAACACAACGGTTATTTGAGGCGCTTGACGAGCACCGCTTGCGTTGGGTAGATCTCGTACCCGTCGAGGTATTGCTCCATGATGCCGTCGAGATCGGTCATGTGGCGGTCCTTGAGCTCGGGGTGGCGGATGATCACCTTGAGGGCTCCGTCGAAGACCTCGGACTCTACCTCGAGCGCACCACCCCTTTCGACGGAGAGGAAGACGTCGGTGAGGAGCGCTTCGGCTGCGACGGCGAGATCACTCAAGGCACCGCCGCGCAGCCCGGCGACGGCGCCCGTCCAGGCGACGAAGTGTCGGGCCTCCCCGGCGCGGGCAAGCTCCGCCGGGAATTCTCTCTTGTACGATTTCGCGCCCATTCCGTAAGGGTACATCTGCCCGGAGAACCCGGGCGCCTTGGTATACTCGGAGGGCGGTGCTCGCCCGGCGGAGCGGAACTTTGACCACGGGGCTTCGTATAGGTCTCTCGGTGAGCAACAAGGCTGACAGGAGGTAGAAGTTTGAGAGCAAGAGCGGCTCTGTTCCTGGCGATTCTCGCGCTCGTGGTAGTGCTCGCGAGCTGTTCGTCGGGCCGAGAAGAGCCGGGGCCGCGAGCCCAGAACGTGGCGCAAGAAGCGCCCGAAGTATCGGCCGCCGTCCCGGAGAACGAGCCGGTGGCGCAGGTCGCGGCTCAGGTGAGCCCGTCGGTAGTGCAGGTCAACGTGCAGGCGATACAGGTCTCGCCGTTCGGCAAGCAGGAGAGGGCGGAAGGGCTAGGGAGCGGCGTGATCTACCGCCGTGATGGCTACATCATCACGAACAGCCACGTGGTTCAGGACGCGAGAGAGGTCAACGTCGCCTTCGCTGACGGCTCCACAGAGCGGGGAGTGGTCGTGGGAAGTGACCCGTCCACCGAAATCGCGGTGGTCAGAGTAGACCGCGACGACCTGCCCGCGGCCAAGTTCGCCGAGGGGAGCCTCACGGTAGGGCAGCTCGCGGTCGCCATCGGCAGCCCCTCCGGTTTCCAATCTACCGTCACCGAGGGGGTCATAAGCGGGCTCAACCGCGAAGTTCCGGGCCGGCTCACCGGCGGCCGGCAAGAAGAGGCGCTGGTGGACCTGGTCCAGACGGACGCCCCAATCTCCCCGGGGAGCTCCGGTGGGGCTTTGGCCGACCGGGATGGCGAGATCGTGGGCATCAACGTCGCCTACCTGCCCCCCCAGGAAACCGGGGCCGAGAGCATAGGGTTCGCCATCCCCTCGGACACCGCAATCTCGACGGCGGACCAGCTCGTCGAGAACGGCCAGGTCTCGAACCCGTACCTCGGGATCAGGTACCGGGATCTCACCCCCGAGATCGCCGAGCAGTTCGGCCTCTCTATAGAGTCCGGCGTGATCGTCGCCGAGGTAGAATCCGGCAGCCCCGCCGACGATGCCGGGTTGCGTCCCAGGGACGTGATCACCGCTCTCGGCTCCACCACGATCGAAGACTCCGGCGACCTGCTCGCCGCCCTGCGCGACTACAAGCCCGGAGACGACGTCACCCTCACCGTCACTCGCGGCGGAACGGGCGGCGAAGAGCAGATCGCGGTCGAGCTCGGCGAGCGTCC
The DNA here is from genome assembly GCA_030867425.1 of Actinomycetota bacterium. GTDB lineage: Bacteria > Actinomycetota > Rubrobacteria > Rubrobacterales > Rubrobacteraceae > Rubrobacter_F. The sequence continues at coordinate 1,657 of JALZFJ010000178.1, forward strand.
GCAGCGGTGAGGACCGAAAGGAGTCGTTATGTGGTCGAAGAGGCTTAAAGAGGCCTTCGCCATAGTAACCATCGGCGACGGAGCCATCGAGCTCCTCGCTCCCCGGCGGCACTCCCTCCTCTGGGCAGATACAGGTCCCAAGGCCGGCCGTCGCGTCGCGCGCTTTTTCGCCGATAATCCGAACTACATGCGTCTCCTCGGCGCGGCCCAGGTAGCTTTCGGCATCTGGCTTGCCTTGAGGCAGTACGGGGAGGAGTAGAGGATCGTGGTCGATTCTCACGCTGGACACTCCCACGGAGGGCACGAGGGCGGGCGGGAGGACAAGCGGGCGCTCGCAATCGTACTCGGCCTCACCGTCGCGTTCCTGGTCGTCGAGGTCATAGGCGGCCTCATCACCGGCAGCCTCGCGCTACTCGCGGACGCGGGGCATATGCTCTCGGACGCGTTCTCTTTGGGGCTCGCGCTCTTCGCCGTCTGGCTCGCC
>JALZFJ010000189.1 GCA_030867425.1 Actinomycetota bacterium
ATAGCCACTAAAGCGGCTGTAACCAGCAAGACCAACTTCTTCACAAGGTATCCTCCCTTCTACCTACATGTTTTCTACACGCCCTGCCTTGCGCACCACATCTTACCCCACTTTCATCCTCCCCACCACAGAGAGAGGTGGGTACTCTTTTCTCTAGGGAGCCGCTCTGGCCTCTATTCACCCTATTGCCGACAAGGTGTCGTCCCGGAAACCTAGCTTCCGGTCTTGAGTAGTGTCGGAGACTCACTGAATAGGGGCAATGGCAGTCCCCCTGCCTTCTGGGTCTGCTCGTAGGGCTCTGTTTTAGCTCTGTCGAGACTTTTCAGACAGTTTCAAGAAACTGTCTGAAAAGTCCCTAGAGCACTAACGACAAGGTCCTTTGGAGCACGCACACCGTGGGTCTTCGGCCGATCCGAGGTTCGCACACGGACCAAATTCACGGCCCTAGCCTTGCTCGAACTACTTTTCAGACCGTTTCTCTAGGCACCTGGGTGAATAGAGCTTCGCCAGATACGCCAAGCTTCTCTTCGTTGCTACCTCTCAAGCTGGCTAGTCGCTCCAGGATAGCGGACAGAAGGTCGCAGCACTACTGGACAGTGGTGATTTACCGAGAAACCACCTTGTGAGACTGTCTGAAAAGTCTCATAGGCGCTCCCAGCGTAGCCTAACGGGCCGCCAAGGAGGAGCTTTTGGTCCATTTTGTGCTCCTTATAGCGGCCGAATCCTCGCTCGGACCGTTGCTTGCACCCTTTTCGGTCAGTCTCTCCTAGAGACTGACCGAAAAGTCTCGATAGTGTCGAATTGAAGGTCTCACGAGCCTACGGACCGGGTCGAAAAGGGCTCAACCATGAACGTCTACGCCCACGAACTACCACACATCCAGGAGGACGCAATGGGCCGATTCGCCCAGAGGTTGAGGGGTGCTGGCTCCACGCCGGCCGGTCCCTGAAAGGTGGTTCCGTTTCCTTGCGAGCGGTCAGATAAGTGGTACGCCCTCACAAAGAGCGGCTCGAGAAAAAGAAAGACCTCGTGATTTGAGGACTTTTAGGAGCGCGCTCGGCAGGACTCGAACCTGCGACCTTCTGAGTCGTAGCCAGAGGCGATGGATTTCTGGCCGTAGCAGTCGGTTGCAGAATCGCCTTACATATGCGGTTTTCGCACTACGGGCGTTGCCTACCGTTGCTGCTAGTTGCACCGGACTAGTGTCAAAACGAGTGTCAATTAGTGTCTCTGCGATAAGTACAATGACGGATTGATCTTTGACGCCGGGAGCATAACGGTTGGGAAGTGGCTGTATAGATAGCGTTCAGACTCTGTAAGGGACAAGGTACCTCACCAGGAGGCCGTAGACCGTGCCCTTGAGCACGGCGAGGTCGACGCCGTCTACGGCTCGGGTCTCCCCGAAGGTCTTGACTAGCCCCGACGCTTCTACGGCGAGATCAGAACGCGTTTGCACGGAATCCTCCTTTCGGGTAGCGGGCCACCGCGGCGCCCGATCGCCGGCTCTTGCCGGCCGGCATCAACCCTCGACCAGGAAGAGGACGTTGCCGTCGGGGTCTTCGAACCATGTCGCCTTCGCGCCCCAGGGCATCTGCTCTGGTGGCTGGACGAACTTGACCCCCCGGTCGCTCAGCGTGGCGTATGTCGAGTCGATGTCGTCCGTCACCACCGAGATACCCTTGTACTTGCCGGCCTCCTCGGGCAACGCGCCAACGTCATCGGGCTTGATCAGCGCCAGCACCGTCACGGCCCCCGGAGGATCGACCTCTACCCAGCGCGCCCTGTCACCGTAGGTTGCGTCGGCCCGCTTCTCCCAGTTCAGCTTCCCGACGTAGAAGTCCAGCGCCGCGTCCTGGTCCTCAACCATCAACGTTGCGGAGTGTATGTGCGTGATCACAGCGTCTCCTTCCTTCATCTCTCCTTTTTCGGACATACCGAGCATACCGGCCCTGCTCCGTCCGGACTTCTTCTATCTTGCTCTCCCATGCGACGCTCCTCCCGGGAGCGCGAGGAGGAGAGTCCCGGTCTACACCTCAATAGCGCCGGTCGCAGACGTGATCGCGGGAGGGGTCGTAATCACGGCCGTCTACCTCTACCGTCCGCGGCCCGTAGAGATGCACCGAGATCGCCACGCCCTGGCCCGGGTTCGACACCCGGTGGATGCCCCCGTCGCCAGGTAGCACGGTCGAGACGCCGTCCTCCGGTCCCCACGCAAGCTGCCAGGCCTTCCTCAGGCGGGCGTAGCCTTCCTGAGAGCCGTCGTCCAGGCGCTCGTAGCGCTCTTCCATCACCGACCCGACCACGCAGCGGTAGGCGCCCCAGGAGGAGTGGTCGTGGATCTTTGTCCCCGTCCCCGGAGACCAGACGAAGATCTGTAGTGAGTAGGAGCCTTCCTCATCGTCGTAGCGACGCGCCACGCGCCAGCCTTCGTCATCCCTCGACTCCCCCAGCAGAGGGAGCACTTCGTACCGCAGAAACCTGGGGTCCTTTGTCAGGCGGGTAAGGAGATGGGCGGCCTGAGGCAGAGACCCCTCCGTTGAGAGTTCTGAGAGCCGTTGCAGTCTGCCCGTATACGGTGCGAGTGCCGTCGCCATCCCTGTCTCACCGCGCCTCATCCCAGTGTCGACGATGATCTCGCTCATTTACTCGATCACGCTCCGTTCTGGCCTGTTCTTTTGCCGACGGATCAAGCGTACGAGCGGCCTCTGACAGAGACCTCTTCTATCTTGCCGTTGTTTGTCTCCGCTCTGTGTCTCGGCGGCCTATGGGCCTTTGCGAGCGGAGGTGAGACGCTCGAGAAGGAGATTGGGCAGGGCGACCAGAACCGGAGGATCGGTAGATAGTACCGGGCGCAGCGTCACGTCCACCTGCCCGCCGACCCGGCCTCCCCGGACCGCCAGCGGATGACGGGCACGACCCACGCGTAAAGTGTCGCCCGGCGCGAGGAGTCTCCAGGGATCCTCCGAGCGCGGCAACGCGGCGGCCATGAGGTGATAGTGCCCGTCGGGTACCGGATGCAGACGGTGGCTTCCCGGAGCTCCCAGAACCGTCCCGGCGACCGGCCTCCCTTGCGGGACGGCGGTGGGGAAAAGCCCGACGAAGATCACGCTCCCGCCGAGGTCGGGACCGTGGACCCGGAAGGCGACGCCTGCCTCTTCAGGAGAAGAGAGCAACGACTGGTACCACCCGCCGACGCGGCAGAGCGCCGCGTGCAGCTCCTCCGGAAGCCGCCGCATCCTGCCAGGCGGCAGACCCACGAGGTCCTTGAAGCGGGTCGCGAACGTCCCAACGCTCTCGTAGCCGACCTCGAAGCTTACCTCGGCCACGCCCATCTCCGTGCCCAGGAGTAGTCGCTTGGCTCTCTCAAGGCGCACGGCCGTCAGGAATTCGCCGGGCGGGATGCCGGTGACATTCCTGAAGATGCGCGCGAAGTGATAGGGGCTAAGGTTCGCCATCTCAGCCATCGTGTGCAGGTACAGGGTGCCGTCTTCATGCCGGTGCATGGCCGCGATCACCCGCTCAACGGTCGTAAAGTGGCGCGACGGGGCGGCGGCCACTGAAGCCTCGCCCCCTGGTTCAGCGTTCATGCTTGGATTCTACGGGAGGACACCCCCGCGCCAACCCCCGCGTTGAACGGCTAAGTTCCGTCCTGCCCCTGGACGCGAGCCGGTCGGAGGACTAACCTCCGGAAAGTTCGACGCTGCTACTATCCGTACTGTAGCAGGTAGTCCGTGGTTACTGAAGAGAGAGCCAACGAGGTGAGGACCCTGCTCGCCACGCTACGCGTGTAGTCGCAAGCGCACCCCGATGTCGTCGCGGCCGGCCTGGCCGGTTCCTGGGCGCGCAGCGACGCGAGAATGAGACTCCGACGTAGACGTCGTCTGTTGACCGAAAACCAGGTGCCTTACCTCGAGGACGATGCATAGGTGCGCGACGTTGGCGGGATCGGTCTGGTGTGGACGCGCAGGTGGGGACCGGTGACCGAGAGGAGGTTCGCGCCTTCAAAGTGCCCGCGGAGGAGCTGCCTCTTCGCGCTGGTGGAACATCCGGGAACACCCCCTCTCCGAAGGTGGATCAATAGCCTCCCACCAACCTTGTGCCACCATCGTGTTCCCACGACAACGTAGCGCTAAGGTACTATCGTTAGACTGAGTCGCTGGTGAAGGAGGTCCTTCGGATGACCGTTTACGTCTTGGTCGGTGGTGGTTGGCTCGGCGGCTGGTGTTGGCAGGGAGTCACCCGTCGACTCAGGCAGGAGGAGCACGAAGTCTATCCTGCCACCCTCACCGGCCTTGGCGAACGGGTGCACCTCGCCTCTCCTCAGGTCGACCTCGAGACCCACATCACCGATGTGGTCAATCTCATCGAGTACGAGGATCTCCACGGTGCCGTGCTCTTGGGGCACAGCTACGCCGGTCTCGTCGTTACGGGCGTGGCCGACCGCGTGCCCGGGCGTATCTCCCAGCTGGTGTACTTGGACACCGGACCGATCTCCAATGGCACCGCCCTCATCGATACTTTCCCGACCGATACTAGAAGGCACATCGAGCAGCAGGTGGAGGAGTCGGGCGATGGCTGGCGGTTCCCCGTGCCGCCACAAGAAGAGCTGGCTACCTTTGGTAGCCTGGAAGGGCTGGATGACGCCTGGCTAGAACTGTTGCGCTCACGCGCCGTGGACCAGCCATTCGGAACCTTTACGCAGCCGCTGCGGTTGGAGAACCCTGCTCGGGAAGCGCTGCCAAAGGTGGGTATCCTGTGCAGCTTCTCACTCGAAGAGGTGCAGGCGATCATCGCCAGCGGCAACCCCGTGTTCCGCGAAATGGCGAGCCCGAACTGGCGGTTCGTCGAGCTTCCTACGGGTCACTATCCAATGTTCTCAAGGCCAGATAATCTGGCGGCGGTGCTCCTAGATCTACCATCGGGTGCGTCTACGCAGGACGACGGCGAGCGCAGCTAAGGGCAACCGACGAAGCCCTGACTTCCGAGAATGCGTTTACGAAACTCCATCACCGGTAGCTTCATAATTGTGATAAGGAGTGGTCCTTAGTTGCAAAAGGGGAGCGTCCGATAAGATAAAAATCCTGCAAAAACAGGACTTTTAGGAGTGCGCTCGGCAGGACTCGAACCTGCGACCTTCTCTGTTCGTAGTTGGACAGGGTGGATTTCGGTTGATGTCAAAAATGTTCGCGAACCCCCTTGTTTAAGGCGAAACCTCGCTTGTTGGAGGGACTAGGAGTTCGCCGAATACCGGGGAATGTCAACCCGGTTGGCATCAGCGTTGGCACCAAATCGGCATCTTAATTACTAAGGAGAACTCATAGAGTAGGAAGAACCTACGAACGTTGGGCTTCCACAGGGTCATATTCCCACCCACTCGCGCGAGGAGGCTTCTCGGAGCGCAACACGATACGGAATTCGGCGGCATTTCGTATCTCCTCTGCCATAACTTCTAGGGGCTCGCCAGCGTCAGCAGGGTACGCCAGTACTGACATTAAACGGTACACACCCGGGGCTTGTCCTGGGGGGATCTCGTCGTCAAGGAGGACCTCTATAGTTCCTACTGAAGTCGGGTTCACGTCATACGAAACAGTTATCCTCTCGCCCGGCGCATCCTCATGCACAAAGGTGTACTCAAGCCTCCTGAGTGGATACTCAACTTCTACGTTCGTCCTAACCTGAAGCCTTTGTCCTTGCACATACTCTCGCATCCCGTGCTCCTTAGCTCGTCACTATCGAACATTCTACGTCAGACAGATGGCAACTTCCTCCTACCCTGGTCCTGCCGTTGCCTCTGGGTCTCTCGGAAGGCTACCCCTTGTAGGGGAGGAACTTGCCCTCGTAGATAGTTCTCACCCAGACTCTTACTTTACTCGCGTTGGGTTACCCTCCTCGGCCTCGATGGTCTGCAACGCCTCCGCTCCTAAGGGTAGGGAGGGCTCGGCCTTAAGGTACTTGCCTAGTACGAGCTGCCGGGCTACCTCTTCGGCCGGCATCTCCAAACTGCTCGAAATCGTGCAAGTCGCTGTTCATAACAAGTTCCTCCTCTCTACGTACGGCGTGCCCCTAGCATAAGGTGCAACCGTGGCAAAAGCGTGGCACGGGGGCGCCAATATTCACCCAGATGCCGACAAGGGTTCTTCTCGGAAGTTCAGCTTGGGGTTGCGTTGCGTCGGAGCGTAAGGAGGGTGATGTCATCCTCTTGCTCCCAGCCGTCCCCAGTAAAGGAGGAGAGGTTCTCCAGGAGAACGTCCCCTAGGGACCTCTCCTCACCATGCTTGGCGATGAGCGCCCGAAGCCTAGGAATGCCGAACATCTCACCTTTGGGGTTATGGGCCTCCACCAGCCCATCGCTGTAGAAGAGGGCGCTATCGCCGGCTTCTAGGATGGTCTCTTTCTCCTCATATTCCATCGCAGGCATAAGCCCCAAGGGCATCCCTCTGACCCTAAGTTCCGCTGTGTCGTCACCGCTATTACGGTGTAGGTAAGGCAGGTCGTGACCAGCATTGGCACACCTCAAGTGTCCGCTGTTGGGATCGAGGATGGCGAAAAAGCAGGTGACAAACATATTAGGTGGGATGTCCATAACTAGCGAGTCGTTAACCCTTCTCAATACATCTCCTGGCGAGTAGTCAGAGGCTTGGGCGACGGCGCGTAGCATGCTGCGGGCGCTGGCCATCACAAGCGCTGCGGGCACGCCCTTGCCGGTAGCGTCCCCCACGACGAGGCCCAGCTGTCCGTCCTTTAGCTCAAGGAAGTCGTAGAAGTCTCCTCCCACCTCCCTAGCAGGCCTATAGTGGGGAGAGATCTGCCAATCCTCCACATCGGGCACCTCCTTGGGAAGGGAGGCTTGCTGGATGCTTCGGGCTACCTGTAGCTCCTGTTCGACGCGCTCGCGCTCGCGTATCTCTTGCTCTAGACGCTGGCCCATCAGTTTTGGGCCGATCGTTCCCAAGCCCCACTCCTCGGCTATCCTGCCCTCAGAAATGCGGTGGATGAAGATAGCTTTGTAGGCGACCTCCCTGCCGGTAGGGGCGACGCCCATGACCTCCCCTCGATCGTGGGTGGCATGCACGATTAAGCGGGTCACCACCTTGTCTTCTCCTGCTACCTGGTCCTCGAGGAGGAACCTGGTGTTGGAATAGGCGGCACGAAGCTCGGCGATGGCCCACTTA
>JALZFJ010000191.1 GCA_030867425.1 Actinomycetota bacterium
TAACAGCTAATTTCGCTCCCAGGCGGGGCGAAGACAAGACACAAGCAAGGCTTTTTGGAAGAAGGAGAAGTGCATGGCGGACAACAAGTGCGTGGTCTACCAGGGACCAGGCGAGGTCACGGTCGAGGACATAGGCTACCCGGAGCTCAAGGTACCCGAGTACGTGTCGGAGAACATGGGGATGAGCCGCGAGGCCCCGCACGGCGTTATCCTGCGGATCGTCTCGACCAACATCTGCGGCTCCGACCAGCACATGGTGCGAGGCCGGACGACGGCTCCCCAGGGGCAGACGTTGGGGCACGAGATCACGGGCGAGGTGATCGAGAAGGGCAACGACGTCCAGTTCATCAACGAGGGCGACCTCTGTAGCGTGCCGTTCAACATCGCCTGCGGCCGCTGCCGCAACTGCAAGGAGCGCAAGACCGGTATCTGTCTGAACGTCAACCCGGAGAGGCCCGGCTCGGCCTACGGCTACGTCGACATGGGCGGCTGGACCGGCGGGCAGGCAGAGTACGTGATGGTCCCCTTCGCGGACTTCAACCTCCTGCCGTTCCCCGACAAGGACCAGGCGATGGAGAAGATCCTGGACCTCACCATGCTCTCGGACATCTTCCCGACCGGCTACCACGGGGCAGTCATGGCAGGATGCACGACTGGCTCCACAGTCTATGTCGCGGGCGCCGGCCCGGTCGGCCTCGCCGCTGCCCACTCGGCCCAGCTCTTGGGCGCCGCGGTCGTCATCGTCGGCGACCTGCAGCAGGAGCGTCTAGAGCAGGCGCGCTCGTTCGGCTGCGAGACTATAGACATCTCGCAGGACACCCCGATAGAAGAGCAGATCGCCGGGATCTTAGGCACGCCCGAGGTTGACTGCACGGTGGACGCCGTCGGCTTCGAGGCATCTGACCACGGCCCGGAGGCGGAAGAAGAACCCGCGACGGTCCTGAACCTAGCCATGTCCATCACGCGGGCCGGTGGCTCTCTGGGCATCCCGGGCCTGTACGTGACCGAGGACCCCGGCGCGAAGGAAGAGGCCGCCCAGCACGGGATGCTCTCCATGAACTTCGGCCTCGGCTGGGCCAAGAGCCACGCCTTCTACACCGGCCAGTGCCCGGTCATGAGCTACAACCGCGAGCTGATGCTAAGCATCCTGAACGACAAGGCACAGATCGCCAGGGCCGTCAACGCCACGGTTATCTCCCTGGACGACGCCCCGCAGGGCTACCAAGAGTTCGACCAGGGCGCCTCCAAGAAGTTCGTGCTCGACCCGCACGGCGACCTCCAGGGTGCATCGAGAGCCTAAACGTTCCCAACTAAGGTCTGAGCCAATGACGCAGAGCAGAGGCCGGGTATCTATCCCGGCCTCTCCTCGTACACGGAAGAACCCGAGCCGGTGGGCCTCAAGAGTCCGGCTGACCGCGCCGGACCCGGTAGCCGATCTGCTGGAGTTGGGCGAGCAGTCCTAGTTCGGCCGCCTCTTCGTCCTCGGCGCCGACGTACTTCAGAGGAATGCTTCTGATCTGCTCATTGCCGAGCCCGTCGAAGCGTATGAGTATCTTCTCCTCGTCTCGTGTCACTGTCGCCTCGGGGAAGCGCGCGAGGTGCGGTAACCCCGTCAACCTCAGCACGCGTCGGTGCTCACTATCAGCGTGGCCGAATTCATAGGCATGCATACTAGCATCCTTTGTCGGGTCCTGGCAGTCTTGCCCTTCTCATGGGAGCCGTACTGCTAAACTTGGTGGCAGGTCCGAGAACCACGAGCGGAGAGACGCATGCTGGAGAAGGCGAAGGCCGGGGGTAAACCCCGCCGCGGGAGCAAGACGAAGGTCCGGGTGCGGGTGGTCGAGGATGGTCGGTCGCGGGTGCGACCGGACTCATTGGCGACCGAGGAGCCGATGGAGATACGCCTCGTCTCGGGCGATGCCAGACAAACGGTCGCCGTCACCATGCGGACGCCGGGTGCGGACTTCGAGCTCGCCGCCGGGTTTTTGTACGGGGAGGGGATCGTCTCCTCGCCCGAAGATATAAAGAAGATCAGCTACTGCGTGGACCCCGACCTCGACGCCGAGCAGCAGTACAACATCGTGAACGTAGAGCTTAGGGGCGACAGGGACTACGATCTCAGATCCCTGGAGCGCCACTTCTACACCACGAGCGCCTGCGGGGTATGCGGCAAGGCGAGCCTGGAGCAGCTGGAGCTGCGCGGCTGCCCCGTGATACCGTCGGGGCCGGAGGTTTCGGCGGAGGTGGTCTACTCCTTACCGAAGAAGCTCCGGGAGGCGCAGGGGCTCTTCGAGGCGACGGGCGGGCTGCACGCGGCGGCGCTCTTCGACGCCGAAGGAGAGCTCGTAGCGTTGAGAGAGGACGTAGGCCGCCACAACGCAACCGACAAGCTCGTCGGGTGGGCATTCTTGGAGGGACGGTTACCCCTCTCGGGCCAGATCGTGATGGTGAGCGGGCGGAGCAGTTTCGAGATCCTGCAGAAGTGCCTTGCAGCAGGAGTGCCTATCGTCTGCGCGATCTCAGCCCCGAGCAGCCTGGCCGTGGATGTAGCCCGGCAGTTTAGGATGACGCTCGTCGGGTTCCTACGCGAGGAGCGTTTTAACGTATACACGGCGTTTGATAGAATTGTTATTGGGGAAAAGTAAGGTAGTAAAAGCAAGCAAGAAAGGAGGAGTTGATGGCAAGCCAAGCAGCCAATCAGAATGTTACCAACCGATGGTTGATAGCCACGGCGGGGGTAGTGATGCAGGTCGCTCTAGGTGCGGTATATGCTTGGAGCGTCTTCCGCATACCGCTATCGTCCAACTACGGAACTTCGGTCTCTGCGGTTAATACGACTTTCAGCATCGCGATCCTGGCCCTCGGCTTCGCTGCTTTCTTCGGCGGTCTGTGGATGAATAGGTCGGGGCCTCGCATTGTGGCCCTCACCGCGGGCGTGCTCTACGGGGCTGGGATCTTTCTCGCCAGCTTTGCCGAGAACAACCTGTGGATTCTCTACCTAAGCTATGGGCTGATTGCTGGTGTTGGCATCGGCCTTGGCTACATCGTGCCGGTCGCCACGCTCATCAAGTGGTTCCCCGACAAGCGAGGCTTTATTACCGGCATCGCCGTCGCCGGTTTCGGCGCGGGAGCGTTGGTGACGGCGCCGATCGCCAAGCAACTCATTTCGGGCGTCGGACTCTTCCAGACCTTCTCGATCCTCGGCATCATCTACCTCGTCATGGTCGTCGGGGCAAGCTTCGTCATGAAGAACCCACCGGAGGGCTGGAAGCCGGAGGGCTGGGAGCCCGAAGAAGAGCAGGAAAGCAGTGAACGTACCGGGGTAGACTACGAGCTGGGCGGCGCATTAAAGACCTGGCAGTGGTACGCGCTCTGGGCGCTCTTGTTCCTGAACGTGACAGCCGGCATCGCCATAATCTCCGAGGCCGACCCGATAGCACAGGAGGTGTCTGGCGTCGAGCCTGCGTTAGCAGCGTGGCTGGTGAGCATAATCTCCATCGGCAACGCAGCCGGGCGGTTCCTCTGGGCATGGCTCTCTGACGCCATAGGCCGTAAGTGGGTCTTCTTGACGATGTACCTCTTGCAGGCAGCCCTCTTCTTCCTTTTACCACTCGTTGGCTCGGCGTCCTTCGTGCTGCTGGCTGTTCTCGCTTTCATCATAGTTTCTTGCTACGGCGGCGGTTTCGGGACGATGCCAGCATTCAATGCTGACTACTTTGGCTCTAAGAACGTAGGGATGATCTACGGGTTGATGATCACCGCCTGGGGGTTCGGCGGCGTGCTCGGGCCGTTGTTGATCTCGTATATGTACGATCTGACCCGCAGCTACGCAGGCGCCTTCTACATCATCGCGGGGATCATGCTGGCGAGCTCTATCATCCCGTTCATCGTTCGACCCCCGAAGAGGGAGGCTGGCGCCGCTGCTGG
>JALZFJ010000204.1 GCA_030867425.1 Actinomycetota bacterium
AGATGGGCGAGGGTCTCGGCCAGCGCGAAGCACCGCTCGTAGAGCGAGAGGCCGTAGCGGAAGACCTTGCGCGAGACCTCGAACGGGGTCTTGGGGGCGCCTGAGATCTCCGCCTGCATCACCTCCAGCCGCTCCTCGTGGTGGAGCAGCAACTCGTCAACCCGGCCCCTCAAGTCGTGGAAGAGCGGTCCGTGTCCCGGGAGTACGAGGTCCGCGTCGAGGCCGCGTATGCTCTGGAGGCTCTTGAGATAGCGGGCCAGAGGCCTCGGCAGCGTATCCGGCCAGCGACCGATGTTCGGCGTGACCCCGAGCATGACCTGGTCGGCGGCGAAGAGTAGCCCGCGACCCTCGTCGTGGAGCATTGCCTGATGGTCCGCGTGCCCGGGCGCGTGCAAGATCCGGGCCGTGCCGGGGCCCAAGGGGATCTCCTCCCCCACCGACAACGGGACCATCTTCTCCGGCAGCGAAAGGTCTGCCCTCGTACCCGCCGCGGCCCTCTCGGCCAAAGCCCGGCCCATTCCGCTACGTACCAGATGCTCGATAAACGGTGCGGGGTCGGGGTCGCCCCAGACCTCGCGGGAGTGCTCGATCTCGCTCCCCAGCATGCACACCGGCGCGCCGCTGATCTCCTGCAACCAGTACGCCGCCCCGAGGTGATCCGGGTGAAAGTGCGTGACGACGATGCGCTCCACGTCCCGCCCAAGGTTACACCCGATCGCCTCCGCCCCGGACTCCCACGCGGTCCGCCCCTCAGGGTAGTCGAAGCCGGTGTCGATGAGGGTCCACCCGCCGTCCCCCTCCGCGAGATATGCCGAGACAAACACGAGCGGTATGGGCACCGGCACCTTCAGCTGGTACACCCCCTCTGCGAGCTTCGCCGCTTCGCCTACGGGCTGTGTGCCCAGCCGCGAGCGCTTCACACCATCGATCAAAAGCATCGTCTCCTAAATCCACAAGGTCTAAGAATTAGCGGCCAGCAAATTAAAGCTGGCCGCTAACTGGCTGACTAGCCGATCGGTTAATTCTGAAGGTTCTCGAAGATACCCGCGGCGCCCATACCGCCGCCGATGCACATGGTCACCATGCCGTACCTGGAGTCGCGGCGCTTCATCTCGTGGATGAGTTGGATGGTGAGCTTCGTGCCGGTGGCGCCCATCGGGTGCCCCAAAGCTATCGCGCCGCCATTCACGTTAGTCTTCTCGAGATCGAGTCCCACCTCCCGGATACAGGCCAGCGCCTGCGCCGCGAACGCCTCGTTGAACTCGATGAGGTCTATGTCGTCTAAAGAGAGCCCTGTGAGCTTTAGGACCTTGGGGATGGCGACGCTCGGCCCCATGCCCATGACCTCGGGGCGCACCCCGCCCACGGCGAACCCGACGAAGCGGGCGAGCGGCGTGAGGCCTAGCTCCTCGGCCCTCTCGCGCTCCATGACCACGACCGCCGCGGCCCCGTCCGAGCGCTGAGAGGAGTTGCCGGCCGTCACGGTGCCGTCCCGTTGGAAGACCGTCGGGAGCTTGGCGAGGCCCTCCTTCGAGGTGTCGCGCGGCCCCTCATCCCGCTCGAAGGTCGTCTCCGTGCGCCGCGGCTCGCCACCCTCATCCACCCAGTCGAGGTTCACGTCGAGCGGCACGATCTCCTCGTCGAAGACCCCGGAGTTGACGGCTTCTCCGGCTAAGGTGTGGCTTCGCAGGGCGAATTCGTCCTGGTCCTCGCGCGAGATGTCGAACTCTCTTGCGACCTGCTCGGCGGTAAGGCCCATCCCCATATAGACGGCCGGGTTGGTTTCGACCAGCGTGGGGTTTGGCGAGAAGTTCGGCATCTCTAGGGTCGAGGACATGTGCTCAACGCCGCCCGAGACGATGGTGCCGGCGAACCCGCTCATGATCCGTTCGGACGCCAGAGCTATGGTCTGCAACCCCGACGAGCAAAAACGGTTCACGGTCTGCCCCGGAACGGTCTCAGGCAACCCCGCCCTGATGAGCGACTGCCTGCTGATGTTGTAGCCCTGGGTGCCCTCGGGCATCGCGCACCCGACGATGACGTCCTCGACCTCCGAACGATCGAGCCCGTCGGCCCTCTTCAGAGCCTCCGTTATGCAGGCGGCGGTCATGTCGGCGGGGTGTGTCCCACGGAGGGTGCCCTTGGGGGCGCGCCCGACGGCGGTCCTCGCGCCCGAGACTATTACGGCTTCTTTCACGTCTACTCCCTTCGGTCGTAAGCTGTCAGAGATCAGCAATCAGGTCTTTTGCGGTTACCCAGACACTGGGTGCTCGCGCTACGGCTTTTTGCTTATGATCTTATCCGTGCCGTCTGGCTATCCTTTCCCGGTGTCAGTGACCGGCCCTTACCTGATACCTAATTCCTCAATGGTTTGCCAGTCTCCAGCATGGCTCCAATACGCTCCTGGGTCTTCTCGTTCTTGAGGAGCTCGATGAAGGCCTCCTTTTCGAGCCTGAGTATATAGTCCTCGGAGACCCACTGGGGGGTCGAGAGATCCCCGCCGGTGAGAACGCGGGCGAGGTGGCCGGCGACGACGCCGTCGTACTCGGTCGCGTAACGGCCCCACTGGAGGGTCTTGGCCTCGACCTCGAGCGCCGCCCGCGTCACGGTACCCGCGGCGTAGATGGCCTTCTCGCGGACGGGCGGGGCGTAACCGTCGACGAGGTCGAGGACCTCGCGCTTGGCGGCGGAGATCAGATGATCCCCGTTGGTGACCACCCGGTCATCCTCCTTGAGGAAGCCCATCTCTTGCGCCTCTAGGGCGCTCCCCGAGACCTTCGCCTGCGCTATATTCTGGAAGATCTCCTGCACGTAGGGTAGAGACGGGGCGCGGGTGTGCATCGCCGAGGAGACGATCCTGCGGACCATCTCCTTCGTACCGCCGCCCGCGGGGATGAGCCCCACGCCGGTCTCAACGAGGCCCATGTAGGTCTCGCCCCCCGCGACGACGCGGTCGGAGTGCAAAGCTATCTCCGCCCCGCCACCAAGGGTCTGCCCGTGCGGCGCCGAAACAACCGGCTTGGAGGCGAAGCGGAAGCCCATGAGCAGGTTCTGAAAATCTTCCACCGCCTCGCCGACCCGGGCCAGATCGCCTTGCTGCACCCCTTCGGCGACCTCACCGAGGTTGGCGCCCACAGAGAAGTTCCTGCCCTCGTTGCCGATCACGAGTCCAACCCAGCCGTCCTCTTCCTCCAGGCGTCTCAGGGCCTCGTACCCCATCTCGACCGCGGCGGCGTCCACGGAGTTGCCCCGTGAGTGGATCTCGAAGCACATGACCCCGTCGCCCAGGTCCAAAAGGCTCGCTGAGTCGTTGCGCGAGATCTCCTTGCCCTCCTCGCGCAAAGCTTCGAGCGAGATGATCATCGGGTCCTCGCGCACCGGCTCGTACTCGCCCTTTACCGGGCTGTACTGGAGCTCTTTCGTCCCCTCTCTCTTATAGAAGCTCTCGTTGCCATCGTCGAGCATCTCCTTGACCCAAGAAGCAACCTCTATGTCGAGGGATTCCATCTGTTCGACCGTTTCGCGCACGCCCAACAGGTCCCACATCCTGAAGGGCCCGGCTTCCTGACCATAGCCCCACTCCATCGCGTGATCCACGTTCTCAAGATTATCGGAGATCTCCGGCACCCGGCGGGAAGCGTAGGCGAGGTCAGGCAGGATCGTGTCCCTTAAGTACCGGGCGTGCCGGTCCTCCTCGGCCCGTCCCATGATGTAGCGCAGGCGCGCCCCGAGATCCCCCTGCTTTCTCGCCTCCCCTACGAGGGGCAAGTCGGGGTTCTGGGGTGGCTCGTGCTCAAACGTCTCCAGGTTCAAGACGTCGAAGACGGTCTCGCCGTCGCGCTTTTCGCGCTTGTAGAAGCCGGCGCCGGTCTTGCTGCCGAGGAGGTTGTTCTCGACCATCTTCTTGAGTGTCTCGGGGGGTTTGATGCCCTCCCTCGACTCGTCCTCCGGGACCAGCTCGTAGAGGTTCTCGGCCACCCCGACGGCTATGTCGAGGCCGACCTGGTCGTTCAGGCGGAAGGTTGCGGTCTTGGGGCGCCCGATCAGGGGGCCGGTTATGGCGTCTACCTCCTCGATGCCGTAGCCGTTCTCGAAGGCGTAGCGCATCGAGTTCATCCCGCTGAAGCTCCCGAGCCGGTTCCCGATGAAGTTCGGGGTGTCTTTGGCCATCACGCCGCCCTTGCCCAAAACCCGCTCCCCGAAGGCCCTAGCCTCCTCGACGAGCTCGGGGTCGGTGTCCTCTGTCGGTATGATCTCCAACAGCTTCAGATAGCGCGGCGGGTTGAAGAAGTGCATCCCCAGGAAGCGCTTCTTGAATGCCTCCGAACGGCCCTCGGCAATCTGGTGCAGCGGGATGCCGGAGGTGTTGGAGGCGATGATGGCGTCGTCCTTCGCCAGCTCCTCCACCCGCGCCATAAGCTCCTGCTTAGGCTCGAGCTTCTCGACGATGGCCTCCAGGATCCAGTCGGCCTCAGCGACGCGCTCCAGATCATCCTCGAAGTTGCCGATGCTTATCCGCTCGGCGACACGCTGGCCCATGAGCGCGGGGGGACGAGCCTTCTTCATCCGGTCGAAGCCTGTCTTGACGACGGCGTTCTTGTCTTCGTCGTCGTCCGGAGCGATGTCGAGCAGGTCCACTTCGAGACCAGCGTTCGCCGCGTGGGCCGCTATGGCGGCCCCCATCGTCCCCGCGCCCAAGACCGCGACCCGTCTTATCCGGTGCGTCATACGACCTCCTCCTCTACTACCCGTATATCTCCGCGTGGAGCGATTCGACGGCTCCTCTCACCCTCAAGAGATGCCCCTCGAAGCTGTCCTTCATCTCGGTGTACTTCTCCTCACCGCGCGGCGTGATCTTGTAGAACCGCCGGCTCCTCGTCTCGGGCTTCTCCCACTCCCCCACCACGTAGCCCTTCTCCTCCAGGCGCCTCAAGAGGGGGTAGATCGTGTTCGGCGAGACGCCCATGACCCCGCCCGTCATCCCCTTGACGCCCTTTATGATGCTGTTCCCGTACTCGGGCTGACGGCGCAAGAGGTGCAGGATCAAGAGCGGAAACACGGTCCGCGACTTGACCTCGCTCAAAAACACGTCCTTCGGCGTCGCCGCTCCTTGCTCTATCTTCTCGATGGGATCTCCCTCTCTACAGATCTGAGCCTAGCAACCGCTAATCTTACGCATAATTCGTCCCCGTCTCACGGTGAGTACAGCTCCCCCACGTGGTCGGCGTACCGCTCTTTGACGACGCGGAGCTTGACCTTCAAGGTCGGCGTGAGCTCTCCGGCCTCGTGCGTGAGCTCGCGCGGTAAAAGCGAGATCTTCTTGGGCCGCTCGTAATCAGCGAAGATTTGCGATGCCGCCTCCACGTCCTCCTCGATGAGCCTCTTGCACCGCTCGTCGCGCGCCAACTCCTCGTGCGGGGTGTCCGTCTCGAGGGTATTGCGCACGGCTTCGTAGTTGGGGACGACGAGGGCCGAGACGTACTTTTTGCCGTCGCCGAGCAGAATGGCCTGAGAGATGTGCGGGGCGGCGACGAGCGCCGTCTCTATGGGCTGCGGGGCGACGTTCTTGCCGGTGCTGAGAACGATGAGGTTCTTTATCCGGTCGGTTATCTTCAGGTACCCGTCCTCGTCGAACTCGCCCATGTCCCCGGTCCTGTACCAGCCGTCCCCGGTGAACACCTCCTCCGTCGCTTCCTCGGCGGCCCAGTATCCCCGCATCACGTGCGGTCCGCGGGTCAACACCTCCCCCTCGTCGGAGATCTTCACCTCGACGTTGTGGAGCGGCTTCCCCACGGTCCCGAAGCGTAAAGAGCCGAGCCGGTTGCAGGAGATCACGGGTGACGTCTCCGTAAGGCCATAGCCTTCGACGATGGGGACCCCGGCGGCGTAGAAGAACTCCCCGATCTCCTCCTCGAGCCGCGCCCCGCCAGAGACGAAGTACCGCAAACGTCCCCCAACAGCCTCCCGCACCATACGGAAGATGAGCCGGTCGTAGAGGGCGAGCCGCGCCTTCAGCCCCCGCCCCACCGGCCTTCCGGCCTTCTCCAGAGCGTACCGCTCGCGTCCGGCGGCGATGGCCTGCTCGAAGAGCTTCCTGCGAAGAGCCGGGCCCTCGGCCACCCTCCCCTGCGCTCGCTCGTACATCTTCTCGTAGAGGCGGGGGACGCTGAGCGTGATCGTGGGCCTAACCTCCCGCAGGTTCTCTGGCACCTGCTGCACGGACTCGGCGTAGTAGATGCTCGCCCCCACCAAGAGCGGCATGTATTGCCCCCCCGTCCGCTCGAAGATGTGCGAGAGCGGCAAGAATGAGAGGAACGTGTCCTCGTGGCTCACCGGCAACGCCCCGAGTATCCCCTCCAGGTTCGCCAGGAAGTTGCCGTGCGTGAGCACGACGCCCTTCGGAGGCCCCATCGTCCCGGACGTGTAGATGACGGTAGCCACGTCTTCCCGCCCGAGGCCCTGCCACCCCTCCCGCCAACCGGCGAGCGGGCTCCGGGCACCCGCCTCCTCCACCTCCCGGAAGCTTCCAACGATCCCATCTCCCGGGCTGTCCATGACGATCACGTGCCCGAGATCCGGCAACCCCGCCCGAGATTCTCGGACCTTCTCCAGAAGCCCCTCGTCCTCGACGATAGCCATGCCGGATCCGGAGTCGGCGAGGATGTGGGAGATCTGGGCCGCCTCCAAAGTCGGGTAGATAGGGACGGTAGCGGCCCCGAGGCTCTGGATCGCCAGATCCGCGATGGGCCACTCGGGCCTGTTCTTCGAGACGAGCGCGACCCGCGAGCCCGCCCCAACGCTCAGGGAAGAAAGTCCCGCGGCGAAGCGCTCGACCCGCTCCCAGAACCCGGCGTAGGAGATCCCCTCCCAACGCCCCCCGACCTTGCGCGCGAGCGCCATCTTGCCCGCGTGCGGCTCGGTCCCGGAGCGCAGAGTCGCCACAACGCTGCCGAATCCTTCCAGCCCGCCCGTCGCCCCTTCCGCTGCCCGCTGCAAGTCACTCCTTCCTTCTTTGATCTTGTCAATTTTGATGATATCAGTCATAATAGCGCATGGTCGCTCGGATTGCCAGGTCTCTTAGGGGGGCGGCGATTAGGGCGGCGTGTTAGAGTTGGCACCACGCGGGCGCTGCGCTGGGGGGTGGTGCGTCGTAGAGAGGCGAGGAGAAGGAGGAGCCGTTGCTAGCCGACGTGACCCGATCTTTGGGGACCGACTACTACCTCATCGAGGAGCTATTGACTGACGAGGAGCGCGAGATCCGGGACAGGGTCCGGGCGTTCGCCGACAGGGAGATCATCCCGGTCATCAACGAGTACTGGGACAAGGCCCAGTTCCCGTTCGAGCTGATCCCGAAGATCGCGGAACTCAACATCGCGGGCACCACCATAGAGGGCTACGGCTGCCCGGGGATGAGCCACGCGGCGGCCATGCTCGTCGCTATCGAGATGGCGCGTGGCGACGGGAGCCTCAACACTTTCTTCGGGGTCCACTCGGGCCTCGCGATGGGGACCATCGACATCTGCGGCTCCGAGGAGCAGAAAGAGAAGTGGCTCCCCCCGATGGCGAGGATGGAGAAGATAGGCGCCTTCGGGCTCACCGAGGCCAAGCACGGCTCGGACTCGGTCATGCTCGAGACCAGCGCCCGTAGGGAAGGCGACGAGTACGTCATAAACGGGGAGAAGCGTTGGATCGGCAACGCCACCTTCGCCGACGTGACGATAATCTGGGCCCGCGACGAGGAGGACGGGCAGGTAAAGGGCTTCTTGGTCGAGAAAGGCGCGGAGGGCTTCTCCACCGAGCTGATAACCGGCAAGATGGGCAAGAGGGCCGTCTGGCAGCCGGACATAAAGCTCGAGGACGTGCGGGTGCCGGTCGAGAACAAGCTCGGCAACGCAAACTCCTTCAAGGACACCGCCAAGGTGCTCACGGCGACGCGGGCGGGGGTCGCGTGGGAGGCCGTAGGGCATGCGATCGCCTCCTACGAGGCGTCCCTGACCTATGCCAAAGAGAGGGTACAGTTCGGCGAGCCCATAGCTTCGTTCCAGATCATCCAGAACAAGCTGGCCAACATGCTGGCCGAGATCACGAGCATGCAGCTCGTCAGCTACCGCCTCGCCCAGCTTCAGGAACAGGGCAAGATGACAGGCGGGATGGCGTCCCTGGCGAAGATGAACAACGCCAAGAAGGCCAAGCAGGTGTGCGCCGACGCGAGGGACATCATGGGCGGCAACGGTGTGCTCCTGGAATACCACGTGGCGAGGCACCTCTCGGATATGGAGATCGTGTACACCTACGAGGGGACGGATACCGTCCAGTCGCTCATTGTCGGGCGTGAGGTTACGGGGATCTCCGCTTTCGTGTAGGAATTAGGTACCAGCAGCCAGCAAAAGCTGGCGGCCAGTACCGGGAAAGGATAGCCGAAAGCTACGGACCAAGACCCGCGAGCAAGAGGTTGCGGCGCCAGCAGCCGTTCGCACACAAAACCTGATAGCTGATACCTGACCGCTGAGAGCTTTTGCGACCGAAGGGAGGACAATGAAGGCCGTTAGACTGCACGAGCTCGAAGGCCCCGAGGGGTTGCGCTACGAGGACGTCCCTGACCCGGAACCGGGCCAGAACGAGATCGTCGTCCGCCTGCGCAACGCCGCCCTGAACCGCCGTGACCTGTTCGCCACACAAGGCATGTATCCCGGCGTAAAGCCCGACATACTGCCGGCTATTCCCGGCGCCGACGGCTCCGGCGAGGTCGTCGCGAAGGGCGACAGCGCAGAAGGTCCCGATGAGGGAACCGAGGTGGTCATCAACCCGGCTCTCTATTGGGGAGACAACCCACGCATACCCGGCAAGGACTATCGCATCCTC
Source organism: Actinomycetota bacterium (assembly GCA_030867425.1). GTDB lineage: Bacteria > Actinomycetota > Rubrobacteria > Rubrobacterales > Rubrobacteraceae > Rubrobacter_F. Next base: position 8,863 of record JALZFJ010000204.1, read on the forward strand.
GGCATCCCGGACGACGGCACCTTCGCCCAGTTCGTCAGGGTACCAGCCGATCACGTCTTACCCAAACCCTCGCACCTCTCGCACGAAGAGGCGGCGGCTATCCCGCTCGCCGCTCTGACCGCTTACCGGGCGCTCTTCACCCGAGGGCAGCTACAGGAAGGCGAGACGGTCTTCGTGCCGGGCATCGGCGGCGGCGTGGCAACGTTCCTCGTCCAGATGGCAAAAGCAGTCGGCGCCACAGTCTTCGTCAGCTCTGGGAGTGATGAGAAGATCGAGAAAGCCAAAGAGCTCGGGGCCGAAGGTGGCGTCAACTACAACTCGGAGGACTGGTCCAAAGAGCTAAAGAGCATGAGCGGGGGCGTGGACCTCTCAGTAGACAGCATCGGCGGCGAGGTCTTTAACAACCTGATCCAACTGGCGAACCCCGCCAGCCGCATCGTCGTCATAGGAGCGACGGCGGGGCCGGCGCCGAAGGTGATGACTATACTCATCGCCCTCTTCAAGCAACTCGACATCTTGGGCACCGCCATGGGCAACCCAGACGAGTTCAGCTCGATGCTCGAGTTCTACGAGGAACACGAGCTCAGGCCTGTCATAAACGAAACCTTCTCCTTAGAGGAGGCCGACGCCGCCTTGGAGCACATGGAAGAGGGCAAGGGGATCGGGAAGGTGGTCCTGGAAATCCCCTCGTAGCTCCGACCGAAGCTCGTACTGAAGGGGCGGGAAGATCCCGCCCCTTCTCTTTGCCCCGCTCCACCGGAGCGTTCTATTCTTCGAGGAAAAATCGTACATTTGTAGGATGCACCGGCGTGCGTCACGGTTCGTGATGTGTGTATTATCGAACCGGCCACTCCAGGGGCAGGCCCCGGCGGTGCAGTTGTTCCTCCCTGTGGGCGTCAGGACGGCTATGGCGAGCCGCCTTCTATGTGCTGCCTCCTCGGCGGAATAACCTGAGTCCGTTGAGGGTCACGGCGATGGAGGTGCCCATGTCGGCGAGAACGGCGAGCCACAGCGCCACCAGCCCGAAGGGGGCCAACAGGACGAACAAGCCCTTGATGAGGATCGAGACCACCACGTTCTGCTTGATGATCCCTTCGGCGGACCGCGAGAGCCGCACAGCCTCGGCCAGCTTCGGCAGGTCGTCCTGCATGAGCGCCACGTCTGCGGTCTCCAGAGCTACGTCCGTGCCCGCCGCCCCCATGGCAAACCCGACCGAGGAGGCAGCCAGGGCCGGGGCATCATTCACGCCGTCGCCGACCATGCCGACGTCCCTATGCTCGGCTATGAGCTCGCGCACGGCTTCGACCTTCTGCTCGGGGAGCAGCCGCGCCCTGTAGCTAACGCCCAGCTCCTCAGCGATCTTCCTGGCGGGTGCCTCGGCGTCCCCGGTGAGCATCACGAGCTCTCCTACCCCCGCCTCGCGGAGCGACTCTAGCGTAGTACGGGCGTCGGGGCGCACCGCGTCGGCGATCCCGAAAACTGCCAGAATCACTTCTTCGCTGCCCAGGACGACCGGCGACTCACCCGCACGCTCGACCGCTTCCAGCGCCTCGATCGCGCCGTCGAGGGCGACCCCCCTCTCGGCGAACAGACGGGGGCTTCCGATCAGGTACCGGTTCCCGTCCACCTCGCCCTGGGCGCCTCTCCCAGTGACCGACCGGAAGCCCGCGACCGTGGGCAGGCCGGCCCCGTCTGCGGCGGTTAAGATGGCGTGGGCCAGGGGATGCTTCGAGCGCCGCTCCAGCGCGGCCGCTAGTACCAACACCTCCGTATCGTCGCGCCCATCGAGCGCTATGACGCGCGAGACCACCGCGCGTCCCTCGGTGAGGGTGCCCGTCTTGTCGAAGGCCAGGGCCTTGAGCCCCCCCGCCGCCTCCAGCGTCGCCCCACCCTTGAACAGGATCCCGCGCCGTGAGGCGGCCCCGATCCCCGAGACCACGGTGACGGGCGTGGAGATCACCAGGGCGCACGGGCACGCGATGATGAGCAGCGCTAGCGCCCGGTAGAACCAGGCCCCGAACTCCCCGCCCAGGAGCGGCGGTACGACCGCGAGCACCACTGCTGTGGCGACAACGATCGGCGTATAGAGGCGCGAGAAGCTGTCCACGAACTGCTCGGCCGGAGCCTTCGTGGCCTGGGCCTCCTCTACGAGCCGCGCGATCCGCTGCAGGGTCGAGTCGCTCGCCCTCCGCAGAACGCGCACGAGCACCCCTCCGCTGCCGTTGAGGCTGCCAGAGTAGACCGGGTCTCCCGGCCCCTTCTCCACAGGTGTGCTCTCGCCCGTCACCGGGGACTCGTCAACCGTCGTCTCACCCTCGGCCACCTCGCCGTCTAGCGCCAACCTTTCGCCCGGCCTGACGAC
>JALZFJ010000254.1 GCA_030867425.1 Actinomycetota bacterium
ATAGCAAGGTCAACAAACCCGTATTGGACGTAGGGGCCGCGAGCGAACAAAATGACGGTGGTTGCAAGGTTGTACGTGGGGCCAGCGCGGGCGAGGGGAAGGAAATCCTTATAGAGTAGTACGGGTATTAAATCGCGTGCATCACCGGCGCTTGGTCGCCCTGCAAAGCTTAACTCACCTATATGCGGCGTGTCGCGGGTGACGACCGGGACCTGGAACTCGGCTGTGTTGCTCGACGCGGGTATCGTCTTGCTTAGCTTCGTGCTGCCGCTGTTCATCAGGGAGGCCAAGTCGAGCTCTGCACTGGCACAACCCTCCGGGGTGCAGGAGAGCTGGGCTTAGCTGTCGGGAACTCGATCGCAACGGCGGCAAAGGCGGATAGAACCGGGAGAAATGGGAATGACGCGTGAAGCTACTGTCGAATCTCGGACAGCGTTCGGAGGAGGAAGATCTCGCCTGGGATGCGGAACTTCTTGCTCTTTGCATGCCCCAATCGGCGAGCCGGCGGATAGGGGGCGCAAGGGTGCGAGTGCTAGCGGGGAGCAAAGGTGGATAAGATAATAGGTTTGCGGGAAGCGGTCGCCGAGTCGATCAACGATGGGGACTCGGTAGCCCTGGAAGGGTTTACTCATCTGATCCCGTTCGCGGCGGCGCACGAGATCATCCGGCAAGAAAGAAGGGATCTGACGCTCATTCGCATGACGCCGGACCTAATCTACGACCAGATGATCGGGATGGGGTGCGCGGATAAGCTGATCTTTTCTTGGGGCGGCAACCCCGGCGTGGGCTCCCTGCACCGCTTCAGGGACGCCGTCGAGAACGGCTGGCCGCAACCTCTAGAGCTTGAAGAGCACAGCCACGCGGGCATGGCGAGCCGCTACGTGGCCGGGGCATCCAACCTGCCGTTCGCTGTGTTGCGCGGCTACGTCGGCACGGATCTGCCAAAGGTCACGGACACGATCGCGCCGATCACGTGCCCGTTCACCGGCGAGGAGCTGATGGCGGTGCCGGCGCTACGCCCGGACGTGGCCGTAGTCCACGCCCAGCAGGCCGACCGCAGCGGCAACGTGGCGCTCTGGGGCATAGTAGGTATCCAGAGGGAGACCATACTCTCCGCGCGGCGCTCCATAGTCACTGTTGAGGAGGTCGTGGACGAGTTCGCGCCACACCCGCACCAGATCGTGCTGCCATCGGTCGCCGTAGACGCCATCGCTGTCGTGCCCGGTGGGGCGTATCCCTCCTACGCGCACGACTACTACCCCCGCGACAACGCCTTCTACGAGGCGTGGGATCCAATCGGGCGCGACCGCGAGACCTTCTCAGGGTGGATGGAGCGGCACGTGCTCGGCACGGAAGACTTCGCCGAGCACCTCGAAAGCATTATGGAAGAGGAGGTGAGCCGGCGATGAGTTCGCACGATGGCCCACAAGAGGGTTCGTACACGACGAACGAGATGATGACCGTGGCCGCATCGCGCCAGCTTCGTGACGGGATCGTGTGCTTCGTCGGCATCGGGCTGCCGAGCCAGGCGGCGAACCTGGCGCGAGCGACGCACGCCCCTAACTGCGTGCTCGTCTACGAGTCGGGGACCATCGGCGCCAAGCCTGAGGTCTTGCCGCACTCCATCGGGGATGGAGTGCTCGCTGAGCACGCCGACTCGGTAGTCCCGGTGCCCGAGATATTCGCCTACTGGCTGCAGACCGGTCGCATAGACATCGGTTTTTTAGGCGCCGCCCAGATAGACCGCTTCGCCAACATCAACACTACAGTCATCGGCTCTTACGAAGATCCGAAGGTGCGCCTACCCGGTGCGGGGGGAGCACCAGAGATCGCTGCGTCTGCCAAGGAGGTGATGGTGGTCATGCCCCAGACGTCTCGGGCGTTCGTCGAGGAACTCGCCTTCGTGACCTCGGCCGGGTACCTCGCCGGCGGCGACTCGCGCGAGCAACTCGGCTACCTCGGCGCGGGACCCACGGTGGTAATCACCGACCTTGGGATCTTGAAGCCTGACCCCGAGACGAAGGAGCTCACCATGACGGACCTGCACCCCGGAACGAGCGTCGAGCAAGCGCGCGAGGCGACGGGCTGGGACCTGCGCGTGGCGGACGATCTGAGCACGACTGACCCGCCGACCGAGGAAGAACTGCGGGTCCTGCGGGACTTACGCGAAAGGACGGAAGCGGCCAACGAAGAGATGCGAGTCCTCGACGACCTACTAGACAGGACTCGGGCGGCGAAAGAGTGAGGGAGCACTCCGCCTACGACGCGGGCGGGCATCCCGGGCTAGCGCTGGAAAGGAGTATCTAGATCATGGCCTACGAAGGAGCGACCGAAGCCTGGATCGTTGGGGCTGTGCGAACCCCGATAGGTAAGTACGGCGGCGCATTGAGCCCCGTGCGCCCTGACGACCTGGGCGCCCTGGTCTTGGAGAACCTCATGGAGAGGACCGGCGTCCCTCCCGAAGAGGTCGAGGACGTATACATGGGGTGCGGCAACCAGGCCGGCGAGGACAACCGCGACGTGGCGCGCATGTCGCTGCTACTGGCCGGTTTCCCGACAGAGGTCGCGGGTGCTACCGTCAACCGCCTGTGCGGCTCGGGGCTCGAGGCGGTGGCGAGCGCCGCCAGGGCCATAATGCTCGGAGAGGCGGACGTGTACGTAGGTGGTGGTGTCGAGTCCATGAGCCGGGCGCCCTGGGCCATGTCCAAGCCCGAGCGCGCCTTCCCGAGGGGCGGCGTGACCATGCAAGACACCTCTCTGGGCTGGCGCTTCGTGAACCCGAAGATGGAGGAGATGGGCCACACCGACTCTTTGGGTGAGACCGCCGAGAACCTGGTCGACGAGCGCTACGCGGCCGCCTCCGAAGAGGAGCGACCGGAGGGCCTCGCCGACGATTATGATATCTCCAGGGAAACCCAGGATCGCTTTGCCCTGAGGAGCCATCAGAAGGCCGTTCGGGCCATCGATGAGAAGCGCATGAGGGAAGAGATCGTGCCGGTTACGGTCAAGAAACGCAAGGACGAGGAACTGATGGAGGCCGATGAGGGCCCGAGGCGCGACACTACCCTCGAACAACTCGCCAAGCTCAAGCCCGCCTTCAAGGAGGGCGGGAGCGTCACGGCGGGCAACTCCAGCTCCCTGAACGACGGGGCCGCGGCGGTGCTCGTGGTCTCCAGGGAATATGCAGAGGCTCATGGCCTGGAGCCGATGGCGAAGATCAGGAGCATGGGAACGGCCGGGGTGCCCCCGCGGGTGATGGGCATAGGCCCGGTGCCTTCCACGAAGAAGGCGCTCGAGCGGGCGGGGGTCTCGCTGGACGATGTGGGCCTCATCGAGCTGAACGAGGCCTACGCCGCGCAAAGCCTGGCGGTCCTCTACGAGTGGGGGATGGACCCCGAGGACGAGCGACTCAACCCCAACGGGGGCGCGATCGCTATCGGTCATCCCATAGGGTGTTCAGGGGCGAGGATCCTCACCACGCTCGTACACGAGATGGGGCGGCGCGACGACGTGGACCTGGGGCTCGCCACCATGTGCATCGGGGTGGGGCAGGGGATAGCGATGGTAGTCGAGAAGGTGGGGTGAACGTAAGGAGAAGGAGAAGGGCTTGAGACAAGGCGTGCGACAACAGGGCACTGCGAGAACCACTACCAGCGCATCGCCTTTAGCCACGGCATCCAGGCTTGCTTCGACGTACCGCTGGTCCAACGCGATGCCCGCACCGCGTTCGAGCTGCTCACGCAGAGGCTCCCCGACCTACGGCTCTCCGCCCGACCAGCGGTTCGAGTTCGACCTGAACATGGCGTTTCACGGCCCGAAGGAGCTGTGGGCAGAGTGGACATCCGACTAGACTCCGCCCGTCCGGCAGTAGAATTACGTCGATTTTGAGAGAGCGAGGAAAGGAAGAGTAGAACAGCGCATGGCACAGCAATCGAGCAGCAGCCCCACCGCTAGGGACCGGCGCGACGGGGCCGGCGTCCACCCGCCCTACCTGTACCCCGACTACAAGGCGACGCGCCTGCGGGCGCCCGAGAAACCGCTCATCATCCTGCCGGATGACCTCTCGAATGTGACGGGACCAGCCTACGGGCACGAGCGGGTGGGGCCGTTGGACCACGATCTCACGCGCCAGCACGACGGCGAGCCCCTGGGGGAACGTATGATACTTACGGGGCAGGTGCTCGACGGCGACGGACGCCCCGTGCGCAACAGCCTCGTCGAGCTCTGGCAGGCAAACGCCGCTGGTCGCTACGTGCACGCGGGCGACCGGCACCCGGCGCCGCTCGATCCCAACTTCACCGGCGCCGGCCGGTGCCTCACCGACGACGAGGGCCGCTACAGGTTCGTCACGGTCAAGCCCGGCGCCTACCCGTGGAAGAACCACGACAATGCCTGGCGGCCGGCCCACATCCACTTATCTCTCTTCGGGCAGGCTTTCAGGAGCAGGCTCATCACCCAGATGTACTTCCCCGGCGACCCCCTCTTCGACCAGGATCCGATCTTCCAGTCTGTGCGCGACCCGAAGGCCCGACAGCGCCTGATCTCGTCCTTCGACCTGGAGACGACCGAGCCGGAGTGGGCGCTGGGGTACAAGTTCGACATCGTCCTTGAGGGCCGCAACGCGACGCCGATGGAGAACCACAAATGACCCCGGAACCCACGCCGTCGCAGACCGTCGGCCCCTTCTTCCACTTCGCGCTACTAAAGGAGGACCAATCGGAGCTCGTCGCGCCCGATCACCCTTCGGCCATCCGCATAGAAGGGACGGTGTACGACGGCGCGGCTGAAGTAGTCCCCGACGCGATGCTGGAGATC
>JALZFJ010000255.1 GCA_030867425.1 Actinomycetota bacterium
TTGTTCCGGCACGAAGACCGCCACGAGTTCGTCGTCTTCCTCGCGCACCTCGAACGCTACGCGCTGGCCGACCTTTACTGCCTCTTCGGTGGGCACGCCCTCGACCCGGCTCATCATCCTCAAGCCCTCCACGAGATCCACGAGCACGACGTTGTGAGGCTCGCCGTCCCTGTGATGCACGGCGGTCGTCGCGTAGACGGTCCCCCGCCCGTTGCTTATCTCCTAGGCGAGCGACGAGCCTCTACAGTTCGGGCAGAGGAGCCGCGGGTAGAAGACCGCTTCTTCACAATCCCGACACCGCTGGAAGCCGAGCTCCCCCTCTTTTAGATAGCGCCCGTAAACCTCCGCCGGCGCCCCTTCCGCTCCTAGCCTCTCCAAACGCATCCCCTTCCCGCAGCCGTACAGTGAGGCCCTCTCGCTGCCCCACGATGCAACTCGTCTCATCAACCTGCCAAAAATAGCCTGCGAGCAGCTCGAGGTGTTATTTATACCGAGGACAGCGGGACCGGAGGTGTTATATTGGGGCATCTCTATGCCGGCGCTTGTCGGTAGGTTGGTGGTGGGTTGAGGAGAACGGGAGGCGCGTACCCGTGAACGAGGAGAACCACGAGGGCCTCAGGAGAACGGTCCGGGAGGTGTGCGCAGGCTTCCCGGACGAGTACTGGCGAGAGCAAGACGAGAAGCGCGAGTACCCGGAGGCGTTCGTCCGGGCCATGACCGAGTCCGGGCTTCTCGGAGCGCTCATACCAGAAGAGTACGGCGGCATGGGTCTCGGCCTCTCCGAGGCGTGCGCGATCCTGGAAGAGACCAACCGCTCGGGCGCCAACGCCGGTCCCGCCCACGCCCAGATGTACACGATGGGCACCATCTTGAGGTACGGCTCGAAGGAGCAGAAAGAGGAGTACCTGCCGAAGATAGCGAGCGGGGAGCTGAGGCTTCAGGCCTTCGGCATCACCGAGCCCGAGGCGGGTACGGACACCACGCGCATAAGCACCACCGCCATCCGCGACGGTGACCGTTACGTCGTGAACGGGCGCAAGATCTACATCTCCCGCGTCCAGCACTCTGACCTCATGGTCCTGCTCGCCCGTACCACTCCCCTCGAAGAGGTCGAGAAGCGCTCCCATGGCCTCTCGGTCTTCCTCGTCGATCTCCGCGAAGCGATAAACGACGGTCTAACTGTCAAACGGCGCCAGGTGATGATGAACAACGAGACGAACGAGCTCGTCTTCGACGACGTCGAGATCCCGGCGAGCGCCCTGGTCGGCGAGGAGGGCGATGGCTTCCGCTACCTCCTGGACGGCATGAACGCCGAGCGTATCCTCATCGCTGCCGAGTGCGTGGGCGACGGCCACTTCTTCGTCGAGAGGGCCTCGCGAAGGGCCAGAGAGAGGAAGGTCTTCGGCGGGCCCATCGGTCAGAACCAGGGCATCCAGTTCCCCGTTGCCAGGGCCTACGCTCACGTCGAGGCTGCGAACCTCATGGTCGAGAAGGCCGCCGCACTCTTCGATAAGAACGAGAGCTGCGGGGCGGAGGCAAACATGGCGAAGCTCTTGGCGGCGGACGCGAGTTGGGAAGCGGCGAACGTCGCGGTGCAGACTTTCGGGGGGTACGGCTTCGATGCTGAGTACGATATAGAGCGCAAGTTTAGGGAGACACGTCTCTACCAGGTAGCCCCGATCTCGACAAACCTCATACTTTCCTACCTGGCCGAGCACGTCCTGAAGCTGCCGAGGTCCTTTTGATGTCGCTACCCCTCGAAGGCATCATGGTGATAGCGCTGGAGCAGGCCGTCGCAGCACCTTTCGCCACCCGTCAACTCGCGGACATGGGCGCGCGCGTCGTAAAGGTCGAGCGGCCGGAGATAGGCGACTTCGCCCGCTCCTACGACGAGACCGTGAAGGGCCTCTCGAGCCACTTCGTCTGGCTCAACCGCTCCAAGGAGTCGCTCGCTCTCGACCTGAAGAAGGACGAGGCAAAAGAGGCGCTCCACCACCTCGTGGCGAGGGCCGACGTCTTCGTCCAGAACCTGGCGCCGGGAGCTGCTGAACGCTTGGGCTTCGGCGCGGAAGCCTTGCGGGAGAGACACCCGCGTCTAATCGTCTGTGGCGTCTCCGGGTACGGCACGATGGGTCCGTACAAGGACAAGAAGGCCTACGATCTTCTTGTCCAGTGCGAGGCGGGGCTCGTCTCGATCACCGGCACCCCAGAAACCCCCTCGAAGGTCGGAATCTCCATCGCGGACATCGCGGCCGGTATGTACGCCTACTCGGGCATCCTCGCGGCCCTCATCAGGCGAGAGCGTACCGGCGAGGGCGCCGTGCTCGAGATCTCCATGCTCGAGGCTTTGGGCGAGTGGATGGGCTTCCCGGCTTACTACGCCTCCTACGGCGGCGAGGAACCGAAGAGAAGCGGCGCCAGCCACGCGGCTATCGCCCCCTACGGCCCCTTCGAGTGTGGCGACGGGGAGACCGTATTCCTGGGCATCCAGAACGAGCGGGAGTGGGCGCGGTTCTGCGAAGAGGTGCTCCAACACCCGGAGATGGCGGAAGACGAGAGATTCGCCTCGAACTCGGAGCGGGTCGCGAACCGGGCGGAGCTGCACGCGGAGATAGAGAACGTCTTCGCGAACTTCACGGAGGAGGACGCGATCGAACGTCTTGAAGGGGCCGGAATCGCCAACGCCCGGCTCCGCACCGTCCGGGACTTCCTCGACCACCCACAGCTCGAAGCACGCGAGCGTTGGCGCGAGGTGGATTCTCCCGCGGGATTCTTACGGGCGCTCTTGCCCCCGGCGACGCTCGCGGGCACAGAACCGGTCATGGCGCCCATCTCGGAGGTTGGGGAACATACGGAAGGGATACTTAAGGAACTCGGTTACGACGCGGAGAGCGTAGCCGAGCTTTGTAGGTAGAAGCCCTTCAAAAGAGCTCGGAGAGAATCCTCTCGTAGACCTTAAGATCCTCCTCTCCAAACAGCACGAAGCGAACGAGGCGCACGCTTTGGAGGTTTTGGGCTTCTTCGGTCACCGTGCGTAGTGCGACCTCAGCAGCTTCTTCGACGGGGTAGCCGAAGACACCGGTCGAGATGGCCGGGAAGGCAACGGAGCTTACGCCTTGCTCTTCGGCGAGCGACAAAGAGTTGCGGTAGCAGTCGGCAAGGAGCTCCGCTTCAGGCTCGTCGGAGTCGTAGACCGGCCCCAAGGCGTGGACTATGTAGCGGTTGGGCAGATCGTGACCGCCGGTTATCACGGCTTCTCCCGGCTTTATCGGGGCGAGTTGCCGGGCCTCTTCCGCGAGCCCAGGCCCCGCCGCTTGGTGGATCGCGCCCGCCACCCCTCCCCCGCTCTCGAGCTCAGCGTTGGCCGCGTTTACGATCGCCTCCACGTCATCTTGAGATGATATGTCACCCTGGACGACTTCGACCGTCACTCCGCCTACCACGCGCTCCATGCTCCCACTGCCTTTCTTGGAGGTCCACCAAAAAGTGCGACCCAGCTCCAACTATTGATATTAGGAAAAGTTTAGCAGCAGGAGAAGAGAGGAAAGAACTTTGCTATGAATCTTACACCGGTCACCGCACGGCAAGAGTCGCCCCCGCGATATGTCTGCCGGACGATATCCGTAATGGAGAAGAAGCGAGGCTTCCGTTATCCTTACCCGATGCGAACGGGCCGAACGTACCTCGCGAACCTGATGCGGTGGGCAGGCAACCGGGCGAACGCGTCGGGGACGGGCCGATGAGCGACTCCGTCGGGATCGCCGCCGTGCCGGAACGGATCGGTGAGTGGGCGCGCAAGGCTTCGGGGATGCTCGCCGGTTTCCCTGTCGAGGCCGCCGGTAAGG
>JALZFJ010000256.1 GCA_030867425.1 Actinomycetota bacterium
ATAGCAAGGTCAACAAACCCGTATTGGACGTAGGGGCCGCGAGCGAACAAAATGACGGTGGTTGCAAGGTTGTACGTGGGGCCAGCGCGGGCGAGGGGAAGGAAATCCTTATAGAGTAGTACGGGTACCGAATCGCGTGCATCACCGGCGTTTGGTCGCCCTAAAAAGCTCAATACAAGGATCGAAAGGAGAGTCGGGATGGAAGAAAGCGGCGAGGCGAGCAGGCCAGCGTATCGCACGCTGTGGGTGTGGCTGCTGCTGGGGTGGGTGGTAAGTTACGTCGACCGCACGATCACCGGTCCCGTCGTGTCCTTTATGATCGACAACAATGTTTCCTTGATAGGAGGGTCGAGCAACCCCTACGCCTTGGGCGGGTTGATAGGCAGCATGTTCTTCGCGGGCTACATGCTGACGCAGTTCCCGGGAGGGTACCTGGGGGACAGGTTCGGGTACCGCACCATCATCGTCATCAGCATAGTCTGGGCGGGCATAGCCACAATCGTGAGCGGGCTGGCGACGGGGCTACTCGTCTTCGTGGCCTTGCGTGTGATCACGGGCCTCGGGGAGGGCACGTTCTACTCCAACGACCGCAGCGTTATTACCGAACAAACCCCCTTCGAGAAGCGTAGCTTCGGCATGGGGGTCGTCATAAGCGGGTTGGCGATCGGACTTACGATCGCGTTCTTGTCTACGCCGCCTTTGATCAATCTGGGTCAGGCGGTGTTCGGTACACCGGAAGGGGCATGGCGGATGCCGTTCTTCGTGATGGGTGCCGTTTCGCTGGTCGTAGGGTTCGGCATAGCGAGGTTCTTCAGGGGGCAGCGGGGGCAATACGAGTTCAGGCCCGCCTACGCGCCCGCGCTCAAGGAGTTGGGTCAGTATTCGGTCGTCTTCTTGGTGATCGTAATGGGTATCTTCTACGCAACCGACCGGGTGAATTTGCCGGAGTGGGTGGTGGCGACGCTCGTAACCGTGGTGGCCCTCTTGCTGGTCGGGTTCATCTTCTTCAGGAAAGGCGGGGAGGTATCCCCGGTGCTCTACAATAGGGACCTGATCCTGATCTACGTTGCGTTCATCGCGGTCCTGTGGCATCTCTGGTTCTTCGGCTTCTGGTCGTTCTCCATCGTCTCCGACGCGTCGGGCGGGGCAACCTTATTGCAAACAGCGCTGACGGCTGTTTTCTTCGCGGGGGCCGGGATCTTGGGGTTCCCCGCTGGCGGCTGGCTGGCGGACTACGCCAAAGTCAAGGGCTGGGGCCGCAAGGGCATGCTTACGTCCTTCATGCTGATCTTGGGGCTCTTGACCGCGGGGTTCGGCCTCTACCTGATCTACGGGGGGCAGTCCCTGGTCATGATGGCTATCCTGCTGTTCGTCTCGAGCCTGTTCTTCAACGCCCTGCAGCCGATGGCTCAGGCGCTCACAGCGGACTTAGTCCCCAACCCCGCCTACCTCGGCGCGGCGTTCGGGATGTTGAACCTTATCGGCGAGATAGGAGCAGTCCTCGCCCCGGCCATAAGCGGCGTGTTGCGGGGGACGACCGGGACCTGGAACTCGGCTGTGTTGCTCGACGCGGGCGTCGTCTTGATCGGCTTCGTGCTGCTGCTGTTCGTCAGGGAGTCAAGGGCGCCAGCCTCAGACGAGGAGTCCGCCGAAGCCAAACAGTCCTCCACCGAGGAAACGAGAACATAAGCCTCCTTCACGGGCGCGCTAAGAACGGACCGTTCGGTTGGAAGAGAACAGTTCTGCAACGTGATAGAGAGCAACAGGATCGTTCTGGAGAACTTGGAGAACTGTTGGAGAGGTGACGATGCCCCCGCTGTACCTCTAGCTAAAGATAGCGGGGAAACTCAATATCGGACTTGAAGTTAGCACTTTGCTTGTTAGGAAAGAGAGACGTGGATGAGGTTTCTAGATCAGTCTGTCATCGTAACGGGCGGCGCCAGAGGTATCGGAGCTGAGTACGCAAAAGCTTTTGCCGACGAAGGCGCAGTCGTGACCATCGCAGATGTACTCAAAACTGAAGGTGAGATGCTTGCAAAAGAAATCAACGGCACAAAAAACCACAAAGCCCTGTTCGTTCAGACCGATGTAACGAGTGAGGAAAGCGTAGCCCGAATGACTCAGCACACGGCGGAGGTATTCGGCACAATTAATATTTTAGTTAACAATGCGGCCGTGTACATGGACCTTAGCAACAAGAAACCTTTCGATCAGGTAACTACCGATGAGTGGGACAAGGTAATGGCGGTAAACGCACGAGGCGTTTGGCAGTGCAGTAAGGCTGTTCTGCCTTACATGAGGCGGGAAGGCCGAGGTAAGATCGTTAACATGACTTCCACTACCGTGCATCTAGGCATACCTGGTTTTGCGCATTATGTAGCCTCCAAAGCAGCCGTGATCGGTCTCACTCGCGCCTTAGCCAGAGAATTGGGATCTGAGAACGTTACCGTTAACGCGGTTGCTCCCGGATTGATCGCAAATGAAGCGTCAGAACATATTAATCCCAGAGAGTACATGGAGCATTCCATAGAGTCTAGAGCCATTCAGCGTGCTATGTCGCCAACGGATCTTGTCGGACTGATGCTCTTCCTAGCTTCTTCCCAAAGCGATTTCATCAGCGGACAAACGCTAATAGTGGACGGAGGCGCCGTCATGTCTTAGTCGTTCTAATTTCTGCATCAATTTCTCGTGTCGTTGTAGTCAACCGCGACGAACGCAGAGCCATAGGATTTTTGCGCTCCGACCCAGCGGCAGTGAGAAGGCGGTCAGAAAACAAGCGGGGGTAACCCGAACTGAGTACAAGCAACAACGTTGAATCCGGAACTGCCCAAACTGGGGGTGGGAATTATTGCTGGACTACCACCGATTCATACCCGAGCGCTAGCAGGAATGAGCATGGCCTCACAGTAGAGGCCATGGAAGTAAATGCGTTTGAAGGGGAAGGACATGAAAGACGCAACCACAAACAGTACTGCCTCTGACCAGCAGATTGTGGCCCCCGTTACGGTGGCGCGCAGGCGGCGAGATTCGAGTTCTCTAAAGCCGGTAACTAACCCGGCTCAGGTTGAGGAGGTCGTGGGGCATGTCGCCCTAGGGACGGCAGAAGACGTAGATGATGCCGTTGCCGCCGCTGAGGAAGCCTTTACCGCCTGGTCCGCGCTGAGTGCCGATGAACACGCCCAACTCCTCCTTGAGGCGGCAGAAGCTATAGAGGTAGGGGTCCCAGATCGTGCGCGACTATTGACCCGGGAGAACGGGAAAATCTTGCAGGAGTCCGAAGCGGATGCGATGGGCGCGGTTAGGATCCTCCGATACTATGCCGGGCTCGCCGATGAGTACGCGCAAGATGAGGTGATTGAGGACGCTCGCGGGCGGATCGTCGTAACGCGACGCCCGATGGGAGTCGGCGCGGTCATCGTTCCATGGAATACCCCCGTGTTGCTAGCTTTTCTTATGATTGCTCCGGCGTTGCTGGCAGGGAACACGATCGTTGTGAAACCCTCCGAGATGACCCCGCTCGCCCTAGACGATACCCTGCGCGTACTCGCCGAGAAATTGCCGCCCGGAGTCGTCAACGTAGTTCCCGGTTACGGAGATCAGGTCGGCTCGGCCCTCGTTCGACATCCTCGGGTCCGGAAAATCTCCTTTACCGGAAGCGTGGATACGGGTCGTGCGATAATGCGCGAAGCTGCGTCGACAGTCAAGAACCTCGGACTGGAACTGGGAGGGAACGACCCCGCGCTCGTCCTCCAAAGCGCCACGATCGACGACGAGCTTATCTCGGAGCTTATCCGAGGCGTGTACCAGTCGAGCGGTCAAATTTGTTACGGTGTCAAACGCATTTACGTTCACCGTACTCATTACGATGACTTCGTGGATAGATTCACTCAGGCTGCAGACGAGATCGCGGTCGGCGACGGTCTCGACGCGCAATCCACTATAGGTCCCCTAAACAACGAGCGGCAGTACTGCTTTGTGAAGGACCTGATCGAGGAGACAAAACTCTCTGGCGCCGTGGTGCGGACGGTCGGACAGAAGTTAGATCCTGCGACGTGGGAGGGAGGATACTTCCTACTACCCTCGGTCGTAACGGACCTCTCCCCCGATGCCAAACTCGTCACCTGCGAGCAGTTCGGCCCGGTAGTCCCGGTCATGCCCTTCGACGACGAAGAGGAGGCGGTTCGACTCGCCAACGATAGTGAGTTCGGGCTAGCGGCCTCCGTATGGACCAACGACATCGACCACGGGTTCGAAGTTGCGCGGCGGATCGAAGCTGGGTCGGTTTTCGTTAACATCCATCGGGTTGGCGCTTCCGATGTGTCGATGCCCTTTGGGGGTTTCAAGCAGAGCGGCGTCGGGCGCGGCCACGGATTCGTAGCGCTCGAGGAGAACAGCGAGCTTCAGACGTTGGCCTACCGCACCGATATATAGGACGAGCTGGCAGGAGCCCACACTCGAATCTAAATAAAAAGCCATCATTACTGTGGCGCTCGGCGGCAGCCTGGGCATTCACCTGCGCCACCACGGGATCGTCATGTCAGGTCCCGGCGTCGAGGAGGCAGTCGTGAACGCGATCTGGCTCGAAGATCAAGCCAAGATGACACTACTCACCACGGTGCTCGGCAACCCGGAGCCCATGCGCCAGGAGGAGGTTGAGATACAGGCTAAGGAGATGTTCGGGATCGCCAGCCGGTGGGATTATTACGTCAGCCTGTTGGGGTAGGAAGCAGCTTGAGGAGGCGCTGGAGCGTGAATACCCAGGTTCTGGTTGTGGGCGCAGGTCCGGTCGGGCTAACGTTAGTAGTCGATCTTGGGAAAAAGGGAGTGCGCTGTATGCTGATCGAGCAGAAGGAGGCGCCGCAATTCCTGCCCAAGATGGAAAGATGCAATGCCCGTACTATGGAGATCTATCGGCGGCTGGGTCTCGCCCAGAAGATACGTGACGCCGGCTTTCCAAGAGACTGCCCGATGGATGTGTTCGTCGTTACTTCTCTGGTAGAACCCCCACTTCTCCATCTTCCTTATCCGTCCGTGGCTCAAGCCAAGGCGGAGATAGCATCGCGAAATGATGGCACTCTGCCACTTGAACCCTATCAGCTTATTTCACAGTACACGCTCGAGCCGCTTCTGAAGTCGGTCGCGGAGACGATGCCCCACGTGGACGTCCGTTACGGCTGCGAGCTTGTAGCCTTCGAACAGGACGAGGCTTCGGTTCGCGCGCAAGTCAGGAACCATGATGGTTCGACTGCCACCATCAAGGCGCTCTATCTGGTGGGCTGCGACGGTGGCTCCAGCACTGTGCGCAAGCAACTCGGCATCAAGTTGCAGGGCGAGGCCAACATCGGGCAGCTTCGCCAGGCGTTGTACCGCTGCGACGACCTCTTCGAGCGCATCCCGATCGGCAAGGGGCGTCACTACCATGTTGCCGACGAGCAGGCGACCTTCCTGATCGTTCAGGATTCTACCCGCCATTTCACATTGCACTCTGTCGTCGAGAATGACGCCGACATGGCAACAATGTTCGAGAAGACCGTTGCGATGCCAGTCAAGTACGAGATGCTTTACGTCGGGCAGTGGAAGCAGAACCTACTGCTCGCCGACAGCTACGGCAAAGGGCGGGTGTTTCTTGCCGGCGATGCGGTCCACCTGGTTGTTCCAACTGGCGGGCTTGGAATGAACACGGGCATAGGGGATGCTATCGACCTTTCCTGGAAGCTTGCGGCAACCTTGCAAGGCTGGGGTGGCTCCAATCTGCTCGGTTCCTATGAAGCCGAGCGCAGGCAGATCGGCGAGCGGAACGTGGCTGCGTCGCGCTATGCGTCGCTGGGCAGGAGAAGGTGGCGCGCGGCGTATCGCCCGAATATTCGCGACAATACGCCGGAGGGAGACGAGACCCGCGCGAACCTGGCTCGAATCGCCGATGTTGAGCAGCGCAAAAACCAACGAGATGATTGGAGCCGAACTAGGTTATCGTTACGTCGGCTCGCCGATCATCTGTTCGGAGCCTGGAGAAGGCCCCGCGGACGATTTTATGAACTATGTTCCAACGACTTGGCCTGGGGCCCGGCTCCCACACCTTTGGCTCAAGGACGGCACGGCGGTGCAGGATCGCATCGGCGATGGATTTACGCTGCTGCGGCTGGGTGGCACGGAAGCGGGTACATCAGGACTCGAACGCTCGCTAAAAGCCTATGGTGCTCCGCTTAAGGTCCTCGATATAGATGATGAACCCGCACGCGAAATCTACGGCTACGATCTGTTGCTGTTACGAGCGGATATGCACGTGGTCTGGCGGGGAAATCGCCTTCCAGAGTCTCCCAAGAGAGTAGCAACCATAGCAACCGGGCATTAGCCTGGACAATGCCTTTCTCCAGCGACGGCTACGGGTTACTGAATGGAGGCAGCATGATTCTCAAACTCAATGTGGCGTTGCAGCTCTGCGACACGTTCGAGCTGTTTTGGAAGCCCGAGCACTGCGCCGAGAGGACGATGAGAGCTCGGGAGGAGGCGGGGATCTAGCACGTCTTCCTGTTCCCGCTCACGACATGAAGATAGGTTACGAGCTACCTCACGCCGAGGTGGAGGCCTTCGGGAAGACGATAGGACCCCGGCTGGCCGACTGCTAAGGCTCGTCACTCAGACGTTTTGGGGCCTATACAGAGCTTAATCTACCAGCACCTACGACGATAGAAGCAACGGCAGTTCCCCTATGTAGGAGGAGGCGCAAGCTCTTTAGTCGCCTTCAGGGAGCCAAAAATTCTAAGTGTGAAAGTATTAACTTCTCGTCGTCTCCCAATTGCTGATCAAGAGCAGTTTAATGGATTCTAGTCTCGGGTACGCTTTAAAGGGGAAAGGTCAGAGTAAAGGAGGTTATGCTCTCATGACCACGCCGAGCGATAAACTAACTCCTATCAACGTGGTGCCGCACTTCTCCCGCCTGCATGAGTGGATTGCTCTGGAGGAGGGGTACTTTCAGGACGAAGGCCTTGAGCCGCATATGCTTACCGACGTGATGCATTCAGTCTCTAGCCACCGGGGAGACGAATACGGCCAACGCCCTCAGGATCTCCCCTTCACCCAAGGGCAAGAGGTCGCCAACTCGGCCTGTGAATGGGGCACCGCGTGTAACGCGGGCGCTGGTATGGGTAGGGTCGTACCCGACCTCTACAGCGTGGGGCGCTATGCTATCTTCGTTAGACCCGGCTCTGAGATCGAGAGGCTCTACGAGCTCAGGGATGTGCCTATCGGCATCGGACAGATGGCCGGTAGCCACTTCACCACTCTAAAGACCTTGGGTGAGGTGTTGCCTAAGGAGCACATCAAAACCGTGCACAGTGGCGGACCCGGGGAGCGCCTAGTTGCGCTCCTAGATGAAGAGGTGGAGGCGGCGAACCTCCTCGATCCCGAGATTCCTATCGCGGAAGAGAAAGGGCTGCGTAAGCTGGCGCAGGGCGAGTTCGTGATCACGTTCTGGGTGTCGCCCACCATCGCCCAAGATACCCTCGGCAAGTTCTTCAGAGCGTTGAGGCTGGCTGACGAGGCCCTTGAGCGGGATACGGACAGGTATTTGCACCTTTGGGAGCGTAACGTTCCTCCCGCCCTCGAAGGCGACTATGATTATGCTGCCTTCGGCAGGGGTGAGAAGCTGATCTTCGAGCCTTACTCACAGGAAATGTTTGAGGACGCTATGCAGTTTGCCCGAGCATGGGGGCTCCACGAGCGCGTTCGCGAAAGCAACTATGACAGGCTCGTGACTCCGCTGTCTACTTAGACAGCCGTACATGCAATCTGCGGACGTGGGTTCGCACTCTCTACGTGGTGCGTTCGACAACCCCTTCCAGAGCAGGAGGTGACGGCTGGTGGTATTCGAGGAGTACGCCGGCGCGATGTTCGGGACCAGCTGGAAGGCGTCGGCGAGGAGGTACGGAGTCGTGGCCGAGCGGGACGTCAGGGTCCCGCTGCCCGACGGGGTGGAGCTGAGCTGCGATCTCTGGAGGCCGGACAGCGGCGAGCCGTGTCCCGCGATCCTGAGCTTCCATCCCTACCACCAGGCGGCCCAGACGGGGCCTATCAAGCCGACGGCGATCTCCACCGCCCAGTGGCGGAATCCAGGTCAGGAGAGGACGAACGCGTCGCTCGAGTCGGGCGAGCCGACCTTCTTCGCCCGCAGGGGATACGCACACCTGGTGTGCAACGCGCGCGGGACCGGAAAGTCGGGCGGCAGGTGGCATTTCAGCGGCCTGCAGGAGGTCAGGGACGTCTACGATACGATCGAGTGGGCGGCGGCGCAGACGTGGTGCGACGGAAACGTCGTTATGTTCGGCGTCTCCTACTTCGCTTGGATCCAGCTGCTAGCGGCCACCCTGAAGCCCCCCCACCTGAAGACCATCTTCTGCCCCTGGGGCTCGACGGACTTCTACAGGGACATCTTCTACCGTGGCGGCATCTTCGCCTACAAGTGGCCCCTGGGCTGGAGCCAGACCTCGCTGACATATGCCCGGAGTAGACCGATCAACTACTCCAAAGAGAAACTAGGCGCCGAGGGCTACCAGGATGCGGTGGCAGCGTTGCTCGAGAGTGACGACGTGAGAGCGGCACCGGAGCTTGCGCAGGTCCTCGAGAACCCCGAGGAAGGAGTTAACCCGTTCGTCGTCGACCTCGCGCTCCACCCGCACTACGACGAGTTCTGGGAAGAGCGAACCGTCGACTACTCGAAGATCGAGGTACCCGCCTTCATCGGAGGGGACTGGGGCTCCTATGGGATCCATCTGCCTGCCGCCTTCAGGAGCTGGGAGAAGCTCGATGTCCCCAAGAGGATGATCATAGGCCCGCCCATCTACCTCGACCGGCCACTCTACCAGCTGCAGCACGAGGCCATTAGGTGGTTCGACCACTGGGTGAGGGGATCCGACACCGGGATCATGAACGAGCCGCCCGTGCGCGTTTTCGTCATGAACACGAACCAGTGGAAGGAAGCCGACGACTGGCCGCTCCCGGAGACGAAGTTCACGCCTTTCTACCTCCACGAGGAGGGCCTGCTATCGGAGCGCGAGCACTGGCCGTACGAGGGCAGCGACTCGTTTGAGGACTCGCCGTGGATGAGGGGGAGCCTCCAGTACGCGACGACGCCCCTGGTCGAGGACACCGAGGTGATCGGCCCGATCATGCTCAAGCTCTACGCGGCCACGACCGAGACCGACGTCAACTGGATCGTCTCGCTGCTGGACATCGACCGGGAAGGCAACGAGCGGCTGCTCACCAAGGGTTGGCTCAAGGGCTCGCACAGGGAGCTCGACCCGGAGCAGTCGAAGCCGTGGGAGCCGATCCACACGCACGGACGCTCGGAGCCGCTTACGCCGGGAGAGGTGTACGAGTTCGACATCAAGTTCGTCCCCACCGGAAACCTGTTCAAGGCAGGCTCACGGATCGGGCTCAGGATCAGGTGCGTCGACGACGAGCCGACGAACCCGCTCGAGCTAATCGCCACCGGCAGCCTCCCGCGGGCGGCGGTCTCAAGAGTGACTGTTTTCCACGACGCTGACCGCCCCTCCTACTTCCTACTGCCGATCACGAAGGGAAACGTGATGAATACTTACTTCTCCGGGGGCAGCTTCCCCGGCTGACGGAGCGACGCGACCGACGTCCTTCGTACCTGATCGCCGACTACATGTTCATGGGTAGAGAGGCCACGAAGCCGACGAATCTGCCGGGGTATTTGTGCGCCAGCGCCGCCATGCCACCGTTTGCAAGCGTAGTAAGTTCTTTTGCTACAGCCGGATTTCCGAGCGTCTCGATCGACGGCGTCGCCAAAATTATGATTAGAACGTAACCCCTAAAGCAGTCCATGATGCGCCAGCGCTCCTTAAGGTTAAAGAGGGTAGGTATGCTCCCTATGCGCTTCTGCAGGTTGGCAGCACTCTTAGAGCGACGACCACGAAGTAGCGCAGGCGTCGCAGGTCCATCTGTGCACCATACCTTGCACCGCGCTATACGAAATTCATATAGCAAGGTCAACAAACCCGTATTGGACGTAGGGGCCGCGAGCGAACAAAATGACGGTGGTTGCAAGGTTGTACGTGGGGGCAGCGCGGGCGAGGGGAAGGAAA
>JALZFJ010000264.1 GCA_030867425.1 Actinomycetota bacterium
ACGATAGAGCGGTAGGCCAGCGGTCTGCCCCATGAGATCCCACAGCGCGATGTCGAGGCCGGAGATGGCAGCCGGGAGTACACCCCCGTCGCCGTGCTGGTGGGAACGGCCCGCCATCACCTGCCACAGCCACTCGGGCCTGGTTGCTTCCTGCCCCAGGATCCGAGGCGTCAGCTCGTCGTGGATCATCGTCTCCACTACCGAAGGGGGTCCCCCGTAGATCGCAGACTCCCCGATCCCTACCTTCCCATCCTGGGTGACTACTTCCAGGAGGAGGGCCGTGCGGGCCGGCATGTAATGGATAGAGTCAGAGAGCGGGGCGTCCAGGGGATACGAGACTGCATATGTGGTAACGCTGGCGATCCTGGTCATAATCTCGTGCTAATCCTCCCGTTCGTTCCTGATCGGTCGACCGTCTTCAATGTTCTTCTCCCCGGTGTAGACGGTTCACGAGCTGCTCGGCGGCCCAGTAGCAAAGGGCCCACATCGTGAGCGTCGGGTTGACGCCGGGACAGGTGGGAAATACAGCCCCGCCGAAGACGTACAAGCCGGGTGTATCGTGAACTCGTAAAGTCGGGTCGACCACCGAGGTATATGGATCTTCGCCCATCCGGCATCCCCCGAGGTCGTGGCTGCTGCACACGCCTCGGAAGCGGGGGCCGCGCCAGGTCTTCGTCGCCCCCATAACGCGCAGAATCTCTTCGGCTTTGGTCTCCATCCACTCAGACAAGCGTCGCTCGTTCTCTCGAAGGTCGCAGGTGATGCGGATAACGGGCAGGCCGAGCCCACTGCGGTCACGGTGCCGGGGGTCCAGGTCTAGAAAGTCGGTGTGGTAAGACAACGATTCCGGCTGAAGGCGGATCGCGCAGACATGCTGCCATTGGCGGAGGTGACCTTTGTACCCCTTGCCCCAGCTCGAAATATCGGGCGGTAGACCCTCGCGGCTGATCTGGATCGGTAACTGCTGGTTCTCGACGTTGGGAGTTGCTCCACCGATAAAGCCGTGAGCGACCGAGTCGAAGTCCGCCGCTACAAAGTCATCGAGGGCCCACATCTGGGCCGACGGTCCGGTATGACGATTGAAGACCACATTTGGGAAGAAGCCATAGACGTCGGCCCACATCTTGGTCATGAAGTGCTTACCGACCTGACCCGCGTTGTTGCCCAATCCCGCCGGGTGCTGCTCGTCCCCCGAGAGAAGCATCAACCTCACGTTCTCGAACGTGTAGCCGCACAGGATGACCGTTCGCGCCTCCTGTACGCGCACCTCTCCGCCCGCGTCCACGTACTCCACACCGCTGGCGTGTCCGGCGCTGTCGGTTAAGATGCGGACTACGCGACAGTGAGTCCGCAGATCCAAGTTGCCAGTCTTTAGAGCCTCGGGGACCGAGGTCAGGGCGGGGTACCACCGGTCGTCTCTAAAGGGACCGAACCCAGCCATCCAAGCGCAGTAAGTGGTCGCCGGGTACCCATTGTAGGGCTCGCTGTTGACGGCAACCGGTGTCGGGTAGGGATGCAGCCCCATTACCTCGGCGGCACCACGGAAGATCTCGCTCGTCCGGGAGGACCTTAAGGGTGGTAGGGGGTAGGGCTTGCTGCGTGGGACGAACGGGTTGGCGTCGGCGTCGCCCGCCACGCCGACCAGGTACTCGACGGCCGTGTAGTACGGCTCTAAGTCTTCGTAGGAGACTGGCCAGTCCGCCAAAGTGTGCCCCTTCGGCAGCGCCTTCTCACCGAAGCTCTCGCATACGTGGGTGAAGTACTTGAAGTGGTGAGCGTGGCAGCGACGCAGTGCGCCGCCCCAGTGGATGACCGAACCGCCAACGCCGTTCATCATGCGTCCCAGCGAAAAAGTCGCCTCTCGAGTCGGCTCGCGCTCGTGGCGTCGCCAGCGCGGCGTCTCGCTCAGGAACTTGGGGCCCATGCCTCCTCTGCAGTAGAAGGAGGAGATTAGCTCGTCGGGTACGTAGTCCTCTTTTGTCCGCCACGGCCCTGCCTCGAGCCCGACCACGCGTATGCCGGCGCGAGCCAGGATGGGTGCTACCACGCTACCCATGGCGCCCACGCCCACCAGCACGATGTCCGCCGGCCCGTCCGGAGGCGCGGCGCTCTTCTGCGGGTCGTAGCCAGGTATTTCGGCAGGTTCACGAGGGGCGCCGTTCAAGGGGTGACCTACGTCTTCGAGAGACCGGATGACGCCGCCCTTGGTGGTGGGCTTGGTCGAGAAGTTCTCCTCGGCAGAGTTCTCGAGCCAGAATCCTGGATGGCGCAGGAACTTCCAGCCCAACTTCTCGCGGTTACCGCCGTGCGTGGGATCGGCGAAGAGCCCTTCCTGCAGGTGAGCGCGCAGCATCTCAAAGAAGACGCGCTGGGGAGGGATACTAAAATTTGGGAGTGTATCTTGCTCTAACCCGGCTATCAAAGCGTCTTGTTGCTCGAGCCTGCAGTCGGAAAAGAATGCCCCGTAGCGTCGGCGGGCGGCGTGATCCAGCGCCGCCAACCCCAGTCGGTAGCTCTCCACTTTGTCCCGGTACGCACCCGCCAAAGCTCGGTCTACATAGATGAGGACACCGATCTCGCTCGCACCTGGACCGTGTTCGTCGGCGGGAAAAAGGCGTTCGAAAACCGCTGCGGCCGTCCGTGCCTCATGTGAGTTTAGAGTCGCCAGAGCCGTTGCTCGCCCTTCCATACGCCTCTCAGGGTCTACTCGATGAGTCGACGTACCCGAGGCGCCAAGAGATCGCGAGAGCAGTCTCCGCCACCAGCGGACCTACCTCGCTTTCTTTGGGAAGGATCCGACCCGCATGCCAGGCGGCCTTGATCGCCACGACAGGCGAATCCGGGTGGTCACGCACTGGTGCCCCAAAACAGGCCACACCATCTTCGACCCTGGCGATTCCGTAACCGCGAGAAACACCGTTTCCAGGGTATTACCGACGAGCTCGTGTAGGTGAGGGGGGACAGCCGGACCACGTCGACCCCGGACACCGCGGCCATACCGAGTTCCGCAGATCGTATCCTTGGCTGGAGCTTTCCTGAGGTAGAGTTGATCTCCAGGTAGCGTCTACTCTGCAGCATGCCGAGAATTCGGTAGGTCGCGCTCCGACTGATTCCGAGAGCTACTATGACGTCTGAAGCCCCTGCCTCACCTACCCTGGCGAGAAACTTTAGAACGGGGAAACCCCACTTGAGCGTCCAAGAAGACGCTTCCCCATGTTGCGCCGCAGAAAGCATCGTGAACCCCTTTGTCCCATTGAATGAGACGTTTACCCCACCTGACTACATCGTATCAACGGCTTTTTTTTCGCGCAACTCTAGAAACCTACGGTGAAGTCTCCTCGAGATGGTGATGCCGGGCAATGTTCAAATGAAGAAGGGTAACCTTGTTAGGCAAGCGGTTCTTAAGATGCAACGGAGGAGCGACCACGTAAGGCCCTTGAGATCACTTGTACCCTGCTCCTATCTTGTGGCAAACCTTTCTGAGGTGGTGGGATAGCTCCGTGCACGACTCGATCTACAAGAGGGTTTGAAATTGAGTTCCGCGCCCTGCTGACCGACGGCGCACAAGAGGAAGTGCGCTTCGAGCGGGTGGTGGTGGACTCTACCTAATGCGCCCGGACTTGCGAGAAGCCACCTTGTCGGAAGTTGGGTGAATAACGAAGGGCCGGAGCCCCGATCAGGGACCCTAGCCTTTGCGTGCCCGACGAGACCGTGGTGGTCGCCACCGACGTCGTCTTGAAGGTAGCTAGTGACGTAGCCCCGGTCCAACAGCGTATGCGTAATACCTGCTGAACGTCTCCACCGGAGTACCCGTTGAGGTTACCTCTGTCGTCCTCGTAGGCTCCTGCTTCACATACCGGGGATAATGTGCGCCAAAGAGGAGCAGCCGGAGTTATCATGGTTGCGTGAGCTCGCAGGCATAGTT
>JALZFJ010000268.1 GCA_030867425.1 Actinomycetota bacterium
CTTCCTTGGCGAGCACGCGCCCCTTATTCGTCTGCACTCGGCACTGTAGGTCTTCTTTGACCTCTAGAGCACGGGTGTTCTCGAAGAGGTGGCTGCCCTCCCCCGGCACCTCCTCGGCCAGCGGCAACAGGTACTTGCGGATATGGAACTGCGCCTGGGCCTCGAACCGCATCGCCCCTACAACCGGGAACGGCAGCGGGGCTTGTTCTACGAAGGAGGCCGGAAGCCCCACCCTTTGCGCAGCTTCGACCTCGGATTGCAGCTGCTCCAGGTAGTCCGCAGACTCGGTGTACACGAAGGCTGGTAGGCGGCGGAAGTCACAGTCGATGTTTTTCTCGTTGACGAAGGCTTCGATGCGGTCAATAGCGACCTCGTTCGCCTCGGCATAGAGTCGAGCCTTCTCTTCGCCGTGCTTCTGGATCAGCTGATCGTAGATGAGTCCGTGCTGAGAGGTAACCTTAGCCGTCGTGTGTCCCGTGACTCCCTCGGCTATCCTTCGTGCCTCGATCACGGCTACCGTCTTGCCCAAGCGTTTGAGAAGGACTGCCGCTGTCAGGCCGGTGATGCCCCCGCCGAGGATGGCGACGTCCACGGACGTATTGCCGGGCATCACTGGATAGTCCGTGCGGGGGGTAGTGTCGATCCAGAACGACAAGTGCTTTTCGTCAGATGTATCTACCATCACCTGCTCAACTCCTCTCCTAAGTCCACGACCCTAAGGGGACGTCTGTGAGCGCCGAGTGCGGCGCCCCGAACCATACCCCGTCGAGCACGTTGCGCGCCCTCGTTCCGCCAGCCTCGTCTGGCTCACCTTCCTTAAGCACTGTGGCTGGGACGTTGCTGCCGGCCATCGCGCCCAGGTTGAGGACGACGCCAGCGCGCAGCCTGGAGATGTCTCCTAGAGCTGGCCGGATCAGCCCGTAGGCGGCGCCGATGCCGAGCCCCTAGCTCCAACCCCTCTGCGGCAGGGTCATCATCTCACCGCGCGGGGTGAGGAAGATACGCCCGAACAACCGCTTCCGCGGTGACGCCTGTTAGTACACCGCTCCTCTGCTGCCGACCGACGAAAGAGTACCACTGGGCGGTAAGAGTTATGTAAGCGCCGGTCAGGATTGGGTAAGAACTCTATTAAAGACCCCTTGGAGCTCATTGGCCGTGGTCTTCACTGAGGGTGCCATTCGGTTTCCCATTTCTGGCGGAGAGCTACCGTAATTTCGTTCGTCAGCATGACGGAGGCCCATGAAGCTGGGAGCCAAGCGCTAGACGTAATGAGAGTGTCGACTTCATTGCGGCCTTCGTGCCGAGTCAAGTGGAACGAGAGGCTGACGAGCTCGAGCACTGGGAACCCTGGGGCTCAAGTCCACCTAGCGAGACGAACCGAAGGGCACGCCTAGTACCCGCGCTACGGGCGGTCGGAGAAGCCTAAATCTCGGCGAACTTGTAACCTATCGCGCGCACGGTCAGCACGTAGCGGGGATTCTTGGGGTCCGGCTCTATCTTCTCGCGTATGTTCCGGATCTGCATGTCGGCCGCACGAGAGTCCCCCGAGAACTCGGTGCCCCACACGGTCGCCATGATCTGGCCCCGGCCGTAGACTCTCCCGGGGCGGGAGGCCAGGAGCGTGAGGATGTTGAACTGCGCGGCCGTGAGGTTCACGGGGGTGCCCTGCGCGATCACCTGGCGACGCGTCAGGTCGATCACCAAGCCCGGGAACTCGAGACGCTTCTGCTCAGAGGAGGCTCTCGCGTCTATGCGCCGGCGTCTCAGGGTGGCCCTGACGCGGCTTACTAGCTCCCGGTGGCTGAAGGGCTTGGTGATGTAGTCGTCGGCTCCGACTTCCAAACCCACCACGACGCTCGTCTCATCGTCGCGGGCGGTAAGCATGATCACCGGGACGTCGCTCTTCGAGGTCAGCTCCTTGCAGACCGTAACCCCGTCGATCCCCGGGAGCATGACGTCCAGGATCACTAGGTCGAAAGGACCCCAGCTGGAGAAGACCTCGAGCGCACTCTCTCCATCGGCGGCCGCTTCGACCTCCATCCCTTCCTCGGTGATCGCGTAGCTGACCATGTCTCGCATGGCGTCGTCGTCCTCGACTATAAGCACCCTAGCCGTCATTGTCGACTTCCGGCAGCTCTATCCTCACGGAGGTCCCGACGCCCTTCTCGGAGCGGACCGAGACCTCCCCTCCCATCCTCTCCACGAGCTCCTTACAGATTGGCAACCCGAGGCCGATGCCGTCGGAGGAGTCTTTCCTCGGCGAATAGAAGCGTTCGAAGAGGTGGGGGAGATCCTCTTCGGCGATGCCTCCGGCCTGGTCCTCGACGGCCACCGATGCCCCGGAGAGGCGCAGCCTCACCACCTTGCCGGAGCTGGAATGCTGGATAGCGTTGGCTATGGGGATCAAGAGCGCCTCCTCTAGCAGCGCGGGATCGGCGACGACCCGTGCGGATGAGCCTTCAACGGTCACGTCGAGCCCCGCGCTCTCGGCCAGGGGTTCCGCGATCTCGGCCGCAGCATGCGCCACATCCGAGAGGTCGACCGGTTTCAGCTCCGGCTCTCGCCTGTCCCAGCCGACGCGGGCGAGCTTGAGGAGAGAGTCGGAGAGCCGTCGCATCCTCTCGGCCCCGGTGAGTATGTGCCCCAGGAAGCGCCGGCGGGCGGCGGGATCGTCGTCGCCTTTGGTCATCAAGAGCTCCGCCGCGAAGGTGATCGCGGAGAGAGGGGTGCGCAGCTCGTGGGCCGCGTTGACGAGGAACCTCTGCTGGGCCTCCCCAAGCCGGCGCCCCTCCGAGAGATCCTGCGCCACTATCAGCACCCCGTCCTTGCCGCCGTCTGCCAGGTTCGCCACGTGCTCGAGCTTGATCCGCAAAAAGGACCTCCCTCCTCGTACCCGGACTTCCCCGCCCTCTCGCTCCTCCACGCAGCGGGCGACCGCCTCGCGCAGGTCGAAGTCCTCCCAAGTATTAGGGAGTTCCGCGTCCTCTGCTCCCATGCCGAGCATGGACCGCCCCGCTGGGTTGGCGAAGACTACTCTGCCTCGCGTATTGGTCGCGACCACGCCCTCGGCCAGATTATCCAGGATTGCGCCGAGCGTGGCGTCTTTCTCGGCCAGCCGGCCGAAGGATTCCTCAAGATTGGCTGCCATGGAGTTCAGGGTCTTGGCAAGGGCACCAAGCTCGTCTCCGAACCCGGGCTCGATGCGGTGCGACAGGTCCCCACGTTCCATAAGACGGGCACCCGAACTCAGGCGCTCGACCCTCCTCGAGAGCACCGCGGCCAGCAAGAACATCAGGCCACCGCCGATGAGGGAGGCGAGGACTGCGGCCTCAACTCCACTGCGCAGGAACG
Organism: Actinomycetota bacterium; assembly: GCA_030867425.1. Classification (GTDB taxonomy): domain Bacteria; phylum Actinomycetota; class Rubrobacteria; order Rubrobacterales; family Rubrobacteraceae; genus Rubrobacter_F. The sequence goes on from JALZFJ010000268.1 coordinate 3,352, forward strand.
GCTCGTAGACGAGCGCCTCCCATTGTCCCGTTGCGAACACCACTCCCCCGGCGAGTTCCCCGCCGTACAAGATTGGTACCACCGCGACGTTGAGGTCCTCTGTCCTCTCGA
>JALZFJ010000045.1 GCA_030867425.1 Actinomycetota bacterium
GGTCGTAGTCTATGAAGCAGATGCGCGTCAGGCGCTCGTGGGCGGTCCTCCGGCTGAGGCCCATCGCGTGGAAGTAGCGCATGTAGACGCTGCGCTCGGAGAGCGACTCGTGGAACCTGACCATCAAGGGCTCGTCCTCGGGCCGGATGGGGCGCACGGTTATGGGCGTACCGTCCTTCATCTCCGCGCTGCTGACGTACTGGGTGGGGTAGGGCCGGATGGCGCTCCGGGGCAGCTCGTCTTCCTCAGGGTCGTGCAAGACGACCCGGGCGTCGAGTGCTATAAGGCGCTCGGAAGAGGCGAGCAAGGGGTTTATGTCGAGCTCCTTGATCCAGGGCTGCTCCACGACGAGCCTGCTAAAGCGTACGAGTAGCTTCTCCAAAGCGTTCAGGTCCACCGGCGCCCGGCCCCGAACACCTTTGAGGGCCTCCACTATGCGGGTCCGCTCCATCATCCTGCGCGCCAAAGTGGTGGTGAGCGGCGGCAGGGCTAGAGCGCTGTCCTTGTAGACCTCGACGAGCTGACCGCCCGAGCCGAAGAGCAAGACGGGCCCAAACTGAGGATCTATACTGCTGCCGACGATGAGCTCGTACCCGTCGGTGCTAATCATCGGCTGCACCGTTACCCCGCCGAAGTGCTCCGCCCCGATCATTTCGGCGACCGAAGCCTCGATCGCCTCGTAGGCCTCCCGAACCGCCGACGCGCTGGTCAGATCGAGCCTGACGCCACCGACGTCGGTCTTGTGGGTCACGGTTTCGGAGTACAGCTTGAGAACAACGGGGTAGCCTATATCCTCCGCGTACCCGGCGGCCTCTTCTGCGTCACCCGCGACGCGAGTCTCGACGGTGGGTATACCGTAGGCGGCGAGGAGCTCCTTGGCCTCGAACTCGGTGAGAAGCGTGCGATCTTCTTCGTGGGCCGCCACGAAGATCTCTTCGGCCTTCTCCCGGTCGGTGCCGTCCTCCTCGACGAACTCCGGGGTCTCGTAGATACCTCGCAGGTTGTAGGTGTAGCGCCACGCGTGGTCGAAGACGCGGGCGGCGGTATCCGGGTAGTTGAAGGTCGGGATACCGGCCCGACTCAAAATGTGCCTACCCTCCGCCACGCCCGGACCGCCCATCCAGCTCGCCAAGACCGGCTTGCCGCGCGTCTTCGCGTGGCGCGCGAGGCTCTGGGCGGTGGCGGTCGGGTCGCTCATGTCCTGGGGGGTGAGGACGACGAGTAGGCCGTCGTTCCCCGGGTCTTCGACTGCTACTTCGAGCGCCTTTTCGTACCGCTCGGGTCCCGCATCCCCGAGCACGTCTATAGGGTTGCCGTGGCTCCAGGGCGCGGGCAGGAAGTCGTTCAGAGAATCCCTGGTCTCCGGGGAGAGCTCCGCGAGCTCGCCGCCGCCGGTGACGAGGGCGTCGGTGGCGAGCACGCCGGGGCCGCCGGCGTTGGTCACAACCGTGAGCCTCGGCCCCTTGGGCCTGGGTTGCTTGGCGAGCATCTCGGCCATGTAGAAGAGGTCCGAGATGCTGTCCACCCGCACCACGCCGCTCTGCCTAAAGGCGGCGTCGAGCACCTCGTCGCTCCCGGCGAGCGAGCCGGTGTGTGAGGCGGCGGCCTTGCCCGCCGCCTCGGTGTGGCCGGCCTTTATGACGATGACCGGCTTGGTCAGGACCACCTCTCGCGCCGCCGAGAGGAAAGAGCGGGCGTCCCCTATGGTCTCCATATAGATGACGATGCTCTTGGTCTTGGGATCGTTGCCGAGGTAGTAGATGAGGTCGCCCCAGCCGACGTCGAGCATGGAGCCGACCGAGACGAAGTGGGAAAAACCCATGTTCTCCTCTTTGCTCCAGTCGAGGATGGCGGTGCACAATGCGCCGCTCTGGCTCAAGAAGCCGACGTTGCCGGGCAAGGCCATGTCTCCCGCGAAGGTGGCGTTGAGGCCGCTGACCGGGCTCATCACCCCGAGGCAGTTTGGCCCGACGAGGCGCATCCTGCCGCGCCGGGCCTCCTCCAGGATCCGACGCTCGTGGTCGGCGCCTTCCTCCCCAGCCTCCCTGAAGCCGGCGGAGATGATGATGGCTCCGGGAACGCCGGCGTCGGCGCACTCCCTGATCACCTCCGGTACGTACGGCGCCGGCGTGACGACGACCGCGAGGTCCACCTGCTCAGGCACCTCGGAGATGCTCGGGTACGCCTTGATCCCGAGCACGTTCGAGCGGTTCGGGTTGAGCGGGAAGACCGTCCCCCCGAACGGGTTCGACACCAGGTTGCGCATCACGGTGCGTCCCACGCTTCCGGCCTTGTCAGTAGCCCCGACCACGGCGACCGTCTCGGGACGGAAGATCGCATCCAGGGGCTGCCGCTCATAACCGAGCACGTCGTGCGCCGGGTCCCCCGTCGGTGGCTTCTTCATCGTGCTCTCCTCTTCGTGAACTTTTCGAAATCATTGTGTATATGCGTTTTGCATATACATTATCCCACGCCCGTAGACGATGGAGCGTAACGGGTTTCACCGCCGGGCGCGACGAGGGCGTCTTGCTCTTTGGCGATCCCCGTTCTGTTACCATCGGGCAGATGTCTCCGACGCCGGTAATCCTGGACGTGGACCCCGGCCACGACGACGCGGTGGCGCTCATGCTCGCCTGCGGGGCGCCGGAGCTCGAGGTGCGGGCGGTGACGACCGTTGCGGGGAACGTGCCTCTCGATAAGACCACGGAGAACGCTTTGCGGGTTCTTTCCCTGATCGGGCGCGATGGCGTGCCGGTGGGGGCGGGGGCCGACGCTCCGTTGGAGCGTCCTTTGCACACCGCAGAGAACATCCACGGCGAGAGCGGTCTCGACGGACCCGAGTGGGACGAGCCGACCTTCGACGTGGACGGGCGCGGCGCCGACCGGCTCATGGCCGACGTCGTGGAGGCGTCCGCGGAGCCTGTCACCCTGCTCCCTACGGGACCGCTCACCAACGTCGCGACGTTCCTCGAAGAGTATCCGCGCCTCCAGGAAAACGTGGAGCGGATCGTCTTGATGGGCGGGAGCATCGGGCTCGGCAACACGACGCCCGCGGCGGAGTTCAACGTCTACGTTGACCCTGAGGCCGCACGTGTCGTCTTCGAGAGCGGGCTCCCGATCACGATGATCGGCCTCGACGTCACGCATAAAGCCGCGATAGGTCAGGAGGAGGTCCGGCACCTGCTGACTTTAGGCCGGGTGGGGGAGGTGGCCGCGGATCTGGTGACGTTCTTCACCGGCACGTACGAGAAAGTCTTCGGGTTCAGGGCCCCGCCCATACACGACGCTGTGGCCGTGGCGGCGGTGGTCGAGCCGAGTATATTGGAGACGCGGCCGATGCGGGTCGAGGTAGAGTGCGAGAGCGAGCTGACCCGCGGCGAGACCGTCTGTGACTTCTACGGCGTCTGGGGCAAGTCGCCCAACGCCGAGGTGGGCGTGGACCTGGACAGGGCGGTCTTCTTAGAGATCCTGTACCGTTCTTTGAAAGAGCTTGTCTAGTCCGCCCTCGTGGCGTCGATGACTTTTTTCGTTAATTTTTCGTTTCCTGCCTGACTTTCGCGGTTAGGCAGGCCATGTTAGGGGCACGATCCTCAGAGCATGATCGAGAGGGTTAAAGAGAGCTGGTGGCACTTCAAGGGGAGCGAGCCCGGTCGCCGCTTTCAGGATGGTTACCGCCACCGTCGGCGGGTTAGCAGCGGCCGGTTCGGCCTCGGGACGGTCCTCTACATCGTCGGTGGGGTTGCGATCATGACCGGGGGCATCGTCGCCGTGCCCGGTCCGGGTCCCGGCTGGCTCATCTTCTTCCTGGGGTTTGGGCTGATCGCCGGAGAGTTCCTGCCCTTCGCCCGCTTCATGGATTGGGCCGAGGTGAGGTTGAGG
>JALZFJ010000290.1 GCA_030867425.1 Actinomycetota bacterium
CGTAGCACCTCACGCGCTCGTAGCCATGGTACTTCAGAACCCGGTAAGCCCTCCGGCTCGCCACGCAATAGGGGCTGGAGTCGTAGATGACAATGTCCTCATCGGGCTCGAGCGCCTCAAGCCCTTCCTCGAGCGTGTTGATGCGCAGGGAGCCAGGGATGTGCTTTGCTTGGTATTCCCACTCACCCAGGACCATGACAAGCTTGAAGTCGTAAGGGCTCCGATCCAGCTTCTCCTTCAACTCTTGAGTACTTATGAGGTCCACTTCTGGTTATCCTCCTGGTTAGTAGCTTGTTCTCTGGGTTGGTCTTCGACTGACACCGCTCCTCTCCCTTCCTCATCTTCTCTGGCAGCCATCCTGCATAAAACAAAAACGACTACCGTTATCTGGTAGCCGGTTGCGCCACTGGCTCGCTCCGTTTTAAGCGCCCATCCATCTAAGAGACGAAGTTCTTAGCCTCTACCCACCTTCTTCTACTTAATTTTATGTCTGAAAATAACGAAGATGTCAAGGGTGAAGAGGCTGCCGCCTGAACTCTATTCACCTAATTGCCGAGAAGTTAGATCTACTCGGCGAGTTGGTAAGGTCAAGAAAGCTTCCGAGGCGGAGTTAGCGTAGCGAGGATACCTGTGCGCTCCGATCTCTCCGTGCACGACTCGATCTACAAAAGGGTTTGAGATCGAGTTCCGGGTCCTAATAAGCGACGACCTCCCAGAGGTGCACTTCGAACGTGCGGTTGTGAGTTAGATACCTAGAAGCCGGTAGGGAAAGGCCAGAGCGTCCTCATATTTATCCAAATGCAAGTCATCTCTGAGCTTCGCTTCTCGGCGACGCTGGGCCAGGAGCTGGAGGTCGAGCTGGCGCTGAACTAGCGGTCAGGCGCTCGCGCCCTGATCACTCGTCTGCACGTAGGTATACCGGTTCCCTTAGAGTGCATTTCAAAACCTGGTGCGACAGGTACAGTGTGAGCGGGAAGCGGAGGGCTTTCGGCAGTGGTTCCTTCATTTCGGCTCTTCGTTCGTCAGCCTCAGACACTCAAGTGAGGGTTTTGGAATGCACTATAGGTGGCAAGATAATACTTTAGGCTGGAATCGCCGCTCTGGGAGAAGGGAGGTTAGCAAAATGCTACTGGTGCGAAACTGGATGACCGAGATACTCGTGACGCTTTCGCCCGAGGCAAGCGTGGCCGAGGCCCTGACCCTCTGTCGGGAGAGGCGGATAAGGCACATACCGATCTTAGAGGGGGGGCATCTGGTAGGGATAGTTACCGATCGTGATCTTAGGGACGCGAGCCCTGCATTGGGTGATCCGGAGCGAGCAAGCGCTCTGCAGAAGATACAGGTGGGAGATGTGATGACCCGGGACGTGATCACGACGAACCCGGAGGACTCTATAGAGAATGCCGCACAGGTGATGTACGAACACAAGATACAAAGCCTGCCAGTGGTGACAGATGGGCCCGTGGTGGATGACGGGTCGGCGGTGGCCGAGGAGGAGCTGTTGGGGATTGTCACATCCTCAGATGTGATGCGGGCACTGGTAATGTTCGTTGGATTGCCTGAGCCCGGTTGCCGGATCGAAGTACAGACGTCGAACAAGGCGGGGGTCTTGGCCGAGATAGTGGGAAAAATCCAGCACCTTGAGGTGGACATAGTCAGCGTCCTCTCCGCTCCGGATTGGAGCTCCTCCGGTAACCGCACCCTGATGTTTCAGCTAGCGACCACAGACCCTTCGAGTGTCATACAGAGTCTCAGAACGGGCGGTTACAAGGTCTCCTGGATGGCGTGATCCCACGCGCATAGCTGCTGCTCATAGAGTTGCCTCTATTCACCTAGTTGCCGACAAGGATTGTTCCCGGAAACCCTCGATAGCCCCGGTCCTATCGCCTAAGCACCCCCGGACCTGGACCGGGGCTAACCTTCCGATAAAGGTTCTCGGAAATTCGTCCAACGGGCCAGCGACCACGAGGACACGAAGAAGAGCCGGGGATAAGCCCCGGCTCTTCTTCGAAAGGTTTCTCTAGTGCTTAGGGATTGGTAGTGCAGTTACCCGTGGTAGTAGCGTTCGAGTTCGTCTGCCCCCTCGCGCCAGTAGATTCACCGGGTTATTCGCCGAGGTGGGCGGGTTAACCGGATCGGAGTGAAGGGTGATACTGCCGGTTGGGGGTGCTAGGGGCCCTGCTGGCTGGCGCGGCATGGACGGCGTCGGGTGTTATCTCCGCGTAGATGCAGATCAAGTCCGCGTTTGACAGGGTATGCGATTGAGAAAAACTACAGCGAGGGTATATATGGCGGTTAGCGAGTGAAGAAGTGGAGGAAGAGGAGGATTCGTGGACGAGATTTTTCGTAGGTTTCGTAGGCTCACCGGCCGCAACCGTGACGAGGGGCGCGAGGACGAAGGGTACGAAAGGGAGCGCAGTGGCTACCGGCGCCACGAGGACGACGAGTATGAGGAGGAGCGAGGCAGCTACGGGCGCGGCGATGATGAGGAGTACGAAGAAGAACGCGGCGACTATGAACGCCGAGGGGAAGGAGACTACGAGGAGGACTACGAGGAGGAGCGCGGCGGCAGATATAGGCGCCGAGAGGATGATGAGTACGAAGGGGAGCGTGGCGACTACCGCGGATACGGACGTCGCGATGAAGAGAGGTACGAGGAGGGACGCGGCAGATATAGGCGTCGCCAGGATGAGGAGTACGAGGAGGAACGCGGCAGAGGCTACGATGAGGAGCGAGACTAACTCTCCCTCTAGGGCTCTTTTGCTTGAAACTCCCCACCGCTAAGGGGCTGAGAACAGGTGAGGAGATCGTGAAGCCGAACGAGGAGCGATGAAGGACACTCCTCCACACCTGAAGGAGCCGGAAGAGATAGAGCGCGAGTGCATCCCCGGGCTTGTGGAGGCGCTGCGCCAGGAGGGACTTGAGGCTGTCCGGCGCACCCTACGAGGCATGACCGGCTGGCATGAGGACTACGATGACCCTCGCTTATGGAGGGATCGAGTTCCTGAAGAGCAGAAGCGCATTGGCTGGGAGATGCAGGTGAGAATGGAAAGATACACGCCATGGTATTGCACGAGGCCCATCAGCGGCAGGTTATGAAGACAATGGACGCCTTCTCCGAGGGGCCGGAAGGATTTTAGAAGCAAGCGCGAGGACTATCCTCAGTGAAGAGCGTGTGCTTACAGAATGGACGGTGGCCGTCGGCGGCAACCGGGGTGTTTTTATAGAAACGGAGAAGGCGGACTTCAATCGGTTGTTTGAAGTCCTGGTCGGCAGCAGGTAGTAAGGACCTCGCGCCTCCGAGATCGGCGACTGCAACCCCCGAGAATTTGCAGCACTTCTCAAACAGGCCGAGGTGGACCTGGGGTTCTAACCTGAGATCTCGCGCTAGCTTCCACATAATACTTTGCGGACCCTCTTGCCCGGTAGGCGGCCTACCCCCAGCGAACCGGGGCAATGCGGGTTTTCCGAGTCTCCGTCTACTCGGCGAGTTGGTAACGTCAAGAAAGCTTTCCCGAGGTGTAGTAGTTAGCGCGGTGAGGATACCTGCGCGCTCCGATCTCTCCGTGCACGACTCGATCTACAAAAGGGTTTGAAATCGAGTTCCGCGCTCTGCTGACCGACGGCGCACAGGAGGAGGTGCGCTTGGAGCGGGTCGCGGTGGGCTCTACCTAATACGCCCGGACTTCCGAGAAGCCTCCTTCTCGGCAAAGAGTATCTTGGCAGTTGGGCGGGTACACAACCTCCGAACCCCTAACGAAAGGAGAAAAACCAAGGCATGAGCGAGCAACGACAAGACCAACAGCAGCGGCAGCAGCAGAGCCCACTCCAGAGCGACCGCGGCCGCACTACCATCGAGGACGCCGCCGTCTCCAAGATAGCCGGGGTCGCCGCACAGGAAGTCGAGAAGGTCCAGATGGGCGGCGGTGCCACCGCCGCTGTCAGCGGCTTCCTGGGCAGCGTCACGGGCACCGTGACCGGCGGCGACTCGAGCGGCGGCGGTGGCAGC
>JALZFJ010000319.1 GCA_030867425.1 Actinomycetota bacterium
GTCCGCCACGCCGTCCCGATGCTCAGCCTGGCGAATGCTCGCAAGCTGGAAGAGCTAAACGAGTGGGACACTCGATTGAGGCGCCTCCTAGGTGAGGATGAGGAACCCCGCTACGTCACCGAGCTCAAGATAGATGGCCTCGCGGTCTCTTTACGCTATGAAGAGGGCCGTTTCGTGCGGGGCGCGACCAGGGGCAATGGTACCGTCGGCGAGAACGTCACGGCGAACCTGAGGACCGTCCGATCCATCCCAGAGCAACTCTCGGGGGACTATCCGGAGCTCCTGGAGGCACGGGGAGAGGTTTACATATCTTTGGACAGGTTCGAGGAGTTCAACAAGCGGCAGGAGGCAGAAGGGAAGAGACCGTTCGCCAACCCGCGCAACCTGGCGGCGGGCTCCATCAGGCAGCTCGATCCCAGGATCACCGCCGCAAGACCCCTCACTATCTTCCTCTACGGCGTCGGCGAGGGCGGAGAGAACTACGAGAGCCACTCCGAAACGCTAGCCGCCCTGAAGAGCTACGGCCTGCGGGTCAATCCATACAAGGTGCACGAAGACATAAAGTCAGTTGTGGAGGAGTGTGCGTACTGGAGCACGTCGAGGGAGTCGCTCGGGTTCCAGATCGACGGCGTCGTAGTGAAAGTAGACTCCTACGAGCAGCAGCGCGCTTTGGGCTCGGTGGCGAAGGCCCCGCGGTGGGCTATCGCGTACAAGTTCGAGCCGCTCGCGGCCCGCACCAGGCTCGAGGACATCATCGTGAACGTGGGACGCACAGGGGCCCTAACCCCGCAGGCGGTGCTCGCCCCGGTGAACGTCGGCGGCGTGGTCATCTCGCGCGCGACGCTGCACAACGAGGACTACATACTGGAAAAGGGGATCCTGATCGGCGACACGGTCGTGGTCGAGCGGGCGGGGGACGTGATCCCACAGGTCGTCAAAGCCGTCACCGAGGAGCGCACCGGCGACGAATACCCTTTCGAGATGCCAAAGGTCTGCCCGGTCTGCGGCGAGCCCGTGTCCCGCCCCGAGGGAGAGGCCGTGACCCGCTGCGTAAACGCCCGCTGCCCCGCCCAGACCCTGGAGCACGTCATACACTGGGCGACGAAGGCGGCGATGGACATAGAGGGCCTGGGCGAGAAGGTCGCCACCAGGTTCTTCGACCTCGGCCTAATAAGAGACGTGGCGGACGTCTACGGGCTACGTCAGGAGCAGATCGAACCTTTAGAGGGCTTCGGGGAGAAGAGCAGTCGGAACCTGATCCGGGCGATCGAACAAAGCAAGGAGCAGCCTTTCCCGCGTGTCCTGTACGCTTTGGGCATCCGGCACGTCGGAAGCGTCACGGCGAACCTCATCGCTGAGAGGTTTAGCGGTGAGGACCTCTTGCGCGGTGTGAGCGTCGAGCAGCTCGCCGAGATCGAGGGCATCGGCAACGTCGTGGCCCAAGCCGTCGTGGACTACTTCGCGCTGGAGGACAATCGGGACCTGGTAGAGCGCCTCATGCACGCGGGCTTGAACTTCGAGCGGGCTTCGGTTGGACCTACCGAGAGACCGCTCGCGGGCAAGCGGGTCGTTATAACGGGGACTTTGAGCCGTCCGCGCGGCTACTTCATAGAGAAACTGGAAGAAGCCGGCGGGACTTTTACCTCCTCGGTGAGCAAGAACACCGACTACGTGCTCGCCGGCGAGGAGGCCGGCTCCAAGCTGGAGAGAGCCAAGACTTTAAACGTCCCGCTCCTCGACGAGGCGGCCTTCGAGGAGCTGCTCTCCTAAGTGAGAGCGGCGGGGTTAGGCAAGAGAACGAATGGCTTCGGACAGCGCTAGAGGCAGATCACTACAAGGGGTTTTGACATAGATTGTTCGAAAGCTCAGGAGTTGCGTCCATGCAGCGTACAGCAACGATGGGCTTGGAGGTGCCGGGCGACTTCGCTGCTGAGCCTCACGAATTCGTCAACATACGCTTGGCCAGCGGAGCGTACATACGTCCTGTAGATAACATGCTCGAAGATCACATTTGAGCACAGTACGCTGGAGCTTGGAATGCCCTCGCTTTCCGGTTCCGTCTTGTGCAGGATATGATGAGGCGTTCACTGCATCGGTCCACCGAGAAGGTAGCCAGAGGGAAACCTTCATTCAGGAGAGGGAGCTGTTCGGCTTCTTCGTAACCGACTGCTCGGCCATAGTGAGCCTCTTCTACGCGCTATTCTCCACCGGCGCAATGCTCAACCGGAAGCGGTTCCCAATAGCTACGCCGAAGTATATGAGGGCATCAACCTAAAGAACACCGCCTCCAAGTTCAACATCGCGTTCAAGAACGGCCCCCTTTCGGAGGCATTGCGACGAACAACAACCAGGCAAGAGTACCAGGACTGGAAGGAGATAAGGAACGTCCTCCTGCACAGGTCGCCCAACCCGCATCCATAGCATACGAATCGAGATCGGCAGTGATCCTCCCACTTTAAGTGAGCTTACGAGAGAGGTGCTGTAGTGGGAGGGGATACTATTGAACGATTACCACTACTGCGAGGAGCAGGTGGCTTGCAATAACGCTAAGGGAGGTGCTGCGCGCGGCGGCAACCTTCACCACCAACTGTACTAACCCATGGTGCGCCTTATTTATGCACTACTGCTAGATGCTGCTTATCGTGAGCTGCTCTCATCCGCTCCGGGTTTACAAGAAAATGGTCTCGAGAAACTGTCTGATAAAAAGCTACAGGGCTTCTCGATCGGGTGTCTTTGGTGGCATAAAGCAGCAAAATGAGGCTTCTTCTCCCCGTATTGCGGACTCACAGACCCCAGTTTGGGGCCTATGCCGACTTTTCAGAAGGTTTACCGAGGAGCTACTCAGAATTCACCGACTCTATTTCAGATCCCGAAGGCTCAGTGATCGACTACGCCGTAGTTTCCGCCCAGGCTCTCGGATAAGCCACCCGACTCTATCCTTGCTCCTTCGCCTGGGATCTTTCTATGTAGATTTCGGCGGCCTCGGCGTTCTTATAGCTGAGGACACCGCCGGTTAGCGGGTTCTTTATCTCGTAGTGTCCGCCGGCCTCCCGGTCGATGATTACAGGGTAGTAGCGGTCTCCGATCTGCTTGATAGCGTACTCCGTGATCCCTTTGTGCTCGTCGCTCATCACGCCTCGCCCCGGTCCAGAATTTCTTTGCTCCCGTCGTTCTACTACACGACCCGTGCCAGCGCCGGGAGCGCAATCAACCCCCAAGTCGGAGTTGAGGCTTACGGTTTAAATCGGGTGCGAAGCTGAAAGTTTCGATGGTCGAAACTACACGCTCCGAACCACCGGCGGTGGTCTACGCGCAAACGCTTCACTGGGCCGGCGGGCGAGGAGGAAGATGATCCTGGTAACCGAAGAGGCGAAAGAGCTCTTCCTCGACGTGGAGCACCCGGAGGGTACGGTTCTCCATCTCGACCCGGGGTCACTCACGGATGCCTCGTAGAAGAACTTTCCATCAGTTCAAAAAACGAGACCTCTCGCTTCCCTAAAGAGTAGTCAAGAAATCTTCAGGGTAAGTCTTCGGGCATGGATGCATCGGCTTCTCATGTGGTTATCGTCGGCGGACCGGAGACGACAGACGAGCTGCTGGCAATAGTACTCGACGACGGCGAGGCGATACCGCTCTTCGACTCCTTGGAGGAAGCAGAAACTTTTCTCGCTTCTACCGGAGACTTCGGCAAGGCCTGGCGTGCGCAGGAGGTCTCGGCTCGCGAACTCGTGGAGCTCCTCGAATACCAGGGCGACGAGGTCGAGTACGTGGCTTTGAGCCCACCGCCGGAGCGCTTAGAGGGCGGGATGGAGGTGAACGTGATCCAGCGCGAGATCCTCGCCGGCCTCCTCGATCGCCAGATGGGCACTGAACCACCGGAACAGAGCCAAAGCTTCTGGCGGCGTTTGTTCGGCCGCTAACCCCGCGGCTTCTCGAAGTTGAGCGTGTAGACCGGAAAGCATCCGAACCTGGCCACGAGCCGGAACCCGGCAGTTTCAACTTCGCGGCGTACGGTTTCGGGCCTACGATAGTCCGGGTCGCCGAAAGCCTCGGTAACGGAGAGAATACCTCCGGGTTTGAGCGCTCTGTAGAGCTCTTGCAGCGCCGCCTCCTTGTCGCGCACCTCACCGAGCACCATCGCCAACAGTGCCCGGTCGAAAGCACCCTCTTCCAACGCCCCTTCGCCGAGGCCGGCCTTCAGGGGCTGGACGTTGATCAGACCCTCGTCGACCGCCCGCCGTTCGAGCTTACTCAGCATCGCGGCCTGACTGTCAAGGGCGACGACCTCGCCGTTGGGTCCGAGAGTCCTAGCGAGGGGGATGGTCAGGCGACCCGGACCGCAGCCCGCGTCCAGGACGCGCATGCCGGGGGCAGGATCTAGCCGGTCGATCAGGAGCTCCACCCCAGCAAACGCCTCAAAGACGGGGTTCTCGAAGAGGAAGGTGAGCGGGGGCGGGTGCGGAATCGGCTTTCGCCGCTGCCGCCAAAAGAACGCCACTACCCCCAGCGCCGCCGCTGAGAGGGAGTAACGCAACATCCTACTCTTCCTCATAGTTCGCCGGTCAGGATCTTCACCTCGCGAGCGGTGAGGGGTTCGCGGCGCGGGGTGCCAAGCGTGACGCGTCGGGCGAAGCCTGCGCCATCAAGCCGGGGGCGGTAGGTAGGGAAGGTCAGGAGCGCGTAGCGTCCCGGGCCGCGTCCCCTGCGGGAGGGGCAGTGCTCGATCCACAGTACGGGGCGCGCCAGGTCGGGGAGCCCGGAGGCGAAACGGTCCCGGATCACCTCGGCGGCCAGCCGCTCGATCATCTCATCGCCCCGATCTTCGGGCAGCTCGCTGCATAAGACCACCGGGGCGTCGGCAGCATACTCGCTCCGGTAGATCCGAATCCTGGCCCACCCCACCCCGTAGCGGTAGCACCCGCCCTGGTGGATGTAATCGTACAGGAGCTTCATGCCAAGCTCCTCGCCGGGAGGCCTTACCCCTCGCGCAGGTGCGTCCTCTCCCCCGGACGGCTAACGACCTGATCTATGACACCGTACTCGACAGCCTCCTCGGCGCTCATGATGAAGTCGCGGTCGGTGTCGCGCTCGACCTTCTCGAACGGCTGGCCCGTGCGTTCGGCGAGCATCTCGTTGACGCGCCGCTTCTGGTCGATGATCTCGCGCGCGTGGATCTCCACGTCCGACGCCTGCCCGCCGAGCCCCTGCACGGATGGCTGGTGCAAGAGGATGCGCGTGTTCGGCAAAGCGCTGCGCTTGCCCTTCGTCCCCGCCGCCAAGAGGAAGGCTCCCGCCGAGGCCGCCATACCGAGCGCCGTCGTTGCGACGTCAGCGCCGACGAACTGTATCGTGTCGTACATGGCGAGCATCGCGGAGCCGCTCCCGCCGGGAGAGTTGATGTAGAGGTTTATGTCCTGCTCGGGGTCCTCGGCATCCAGGTGAAGGAGCTGCGCCATCACCACGTTCGCCACTTCGTCGGTAACGGGCGTACCCAGGAAGATGATCCTGTCCGCCAACAGCCGCGAATAGATATCCATCGTCCTCTCGCCCCGAGGACTCTGCTCCGTGACGTAAGGGATCACCATCCGAAGAAGATCATCGCTCTGCATCTCCTGCTCCTCTCTCGCCCGTTTGGACTATACTCTAACAGAGTAGCACTGTTGCAGGTTTTTTGCAAGATTTGGGTAGTGTTTGGAGGTCGGAGCGTGGATCTTCCGCACTTGCGGGGTTTGCGGCGGCGGGCGGTGTTGAGCCAGGAGCAGTTGGCGGAGAAGAGCGGGGTAGCGCGGGACACGATCTCGAAGCTGGAGACCGGTCAGCGCAAGGCATATCCATCTACCATCCAGAAGCTCGCCGCCGGTCTCGAGGTGAAACCGCAGTTGCTACT
>JALZFJ010000336.1 GCA_030867425.1 Actinomycetota bacterium
GGTCCTCGCCAAGGCCCTCGTGCTCGTGATGGTAGTCTCTTGGTCGGGATCTCGCCTCATCCGGATATTAACTCCTCTAAGCCGTTACGCTATACCCGGCCTCTTCTATTGCGCCCTTGAGCTCGCCGCTCGTCACCCGGTCATCGTCGTAGGAGACCTCGACGATGCCCTCCGTGATATCCGCGTTCGAGCGCTCGACACCTTTGAGCTTGTTCAGCTCACCCTCCACGGCGGCCTTACAGTGACCGCCGCCGTCGAGCGGTTTTTGAAGGTCTAGAAAGGGGGCCGAGATGAGATTGCGCGCACCCTCTACGTAGGCGGCCCTGTAAGCTTCGTCAGTAGAACCGCTGGGCGAGGCGGAGTAGACGAGGGCGTCGAGGCTCGGGGACAGGGTGTCGGACAGTAGAGGAGATCAGAGGTCTACCTGTACCGGGGTTATAGAGGAAGACAGCGTGGACGTGTCGCGGCGGAGGCCGAAGACCAGGTGACCTTCGGCGGTGAGGAGGAGGCCGAGGGCGGAACCTACATATCCGCAGCCTGCCATAAGGACGCGATTGGGCAAGTTATACTACGGGGTGCACGGCTCTCCGTTGACGGGGGCGTCACCGAGGGCCGCCTTTCACAGTCGAGCATTCACAAGATCCGAGAGGTGAAGCATGACGCAGGCTGAAGACGTTCGGAGGCTCAATGAGCGCCTAGCAGGCCATCAGGGGCCGGTGCTCTCAGTGTACCTGAGCGTGAATGCCCGGCACCCGGAGAACCAGGGACAGGCCTACAAGGTACGCCTGAAGGACGCCCTGCAGGAGATGGAGGTGCCGGAGGATCTGGCCGGGCGCATCAGGGAGTCGGTCGAAGAAGAGGTGCGCCCGCGGGCACGGTCCCTGATCTTCTTCGTCGCCCCGGATGGCTTCTTCGAGCGCTACGACCTCCAGGTGGACCTCCCGGACGCCTTCCGTTTCGGGGAGCCATACGTGGCGCCTCTCGTCCTGGCAGTAGACGAGCACGAGCGCTACGGGGTAGCTATCGTCGAAGCCGAGGAGTTCCGCTTCTTCGTCTCCGAGCCCGTAATCATCCCCGAGGAGGGGCGGGGTGCTGCGCCGGAGAGCGGCTTCTTCCGGGAGGTGGACATGAAGCCCCACGGGATGTATCCCGTAAGCGGCGGTTCGACGGACATGGACCCGGCCGGTCGCACACAGCAGACGAACCTCCGCCGCTTCTTCAAGGAGGCGGCCGAGCTGACGCGCAAGCTCATGTTCCAGGACAACGTCCGGCACCTCATCATCGCCGGCCCCAAGCAGAGGACCGTTGTCTTCCGGGGCGAGTTGCCTCAAGAGGTAAAAGACAGGGTCGTCGCCGAAGAGAATATACCCGCCGAGGCCCCGGAGAAGGGATTCTTCGACCGGCTCGAGGCCGTTCACGAGCGGGCTGAGAACGAGCGCAAAGCCGACCTCATCGCCCAGGCCCGCGAGAACGGGGTGCGCGGCGTCAGGGACACCATCGAGGCCCTGCAGGAGGGACGGGTATATCACGTCGTCTCCCTCTGGCAGATAGAGGGCGAGATCCGCTGGTGCGACCACGACGAGCTCGCTATCGCCGACATCTCGGCAGAGGAATGCCCCTTCTGCGGCCGGCAGACGAGGGTGCGGCCCCTCATGGACGTCCTCGTGGACCTCGCCGCCGCCCGGAGCGCCCGCCTTGAGTTCGTGCGCGCGTACGACGAGGTCGCCGAGACCCCCAACGAAGACATGCGCCGGGAACCCGACCCCGAAGATCCCGCTACGGTCCTGCGGCAGGAGTTCGAGGGGCTCGTAGGGCTCTTGCGTTACTCGCTAACCGAGCCCGAGCAGCCGTAAAACGACCTGGGTAGCGAGGCCGAGGATGAACAGGGCGCCGAAGCGGCGGTTGTGCAAGAAGGCGAAAGCCACGAACCACAAGGGCCATACGTCAGCGCGGTACTGTTCTGGCATGCCTGCAGGCCTGGTATCGCGGTAGACCAGCACGATAGCCTTGAAGAAAGATAGAGCGAGAAGAGCACGACGAGCATGGTCGGGGTGAAGAAGCCGGTCAGGACGAGGTAGACGAGGACGTACTGCAAGACCTTTATGCCCAAGACGGAGTAGCGGCAGACTGCTCGACTATCAGTACCGGGAGGGTGCGGATGCTTTCTCTTTGTCGGCCCTGAGCTTGTCTATGTGCTTGCCGAAGATGATGGCGGTGGTCCTCAACGCGTAGGGCAACCTCGCGAACACAACCTCCTAGACCCACTCGCCGGTTATCGTGTAGTACCCGCCCTCGATCATCAAATAAGCCCACACCACCAGCACCGCCAGCTCCTCGAGCCCCACGTACTTTACAGCGTGATTCATAGAAGATGGACGGGCAGAGATGGTAGCTACCACGCTCGAAGAAGCCCCGAGCATCGCTGGCTGTGACTACCGAAGATCGCCACCCCTAGCGCTTCGATGAGGGCTTCGCGGGTTCGGGCTTGTGCTTATCCCATGGCGCACTTTATCTTCGAGAAATCTTCCTCAATGGGAATGAAGCCCGGCGAGTACGTGCAGAGCAGAGCAGTCCTCTTTTCGTAGATGAGGGCTGAGCGGACGCGCAGAACCTCCTCCAGCAGCTTCATCCCGCTCCCGTCGAGCTTGCCCTTCTTAGCAGGTGCTTTGCCCCGACCTCAGTGTCTTTCCTTCTTCGGCCAGCTTCACGTAGGAACGTTTAACCGAGGTGTAGCGCCTACTCTGAAAGTGCGACCGGCCTGCGTCTCAGACGTTCCACGCCGAACAGCACCGATGATCTTCTGCCTGGGGTCTACCGAGTACGCTTTCATCTTCAGATGTGATGCACCATCGTCCAACTCCACCGCAACACGTTGTAGGCCTGATGGCTTATTCACGAGAGACCCGGGCTGGGTGGAGGATCTTTGTTAACAAATCTTTATCTAAGCGTGAGACGGAGTTAACGTAAGCGGTTAATAACACCTACGGTATAGCTTTTGTCTAAGTAAGAGAGGCTTAAAAGGCGGGACGGATCAGACTGTCTCGCTCGATAGCTGCTCACTAGTAGAGGCCTGAAAACACCTTACTGGAGGTGATGGAAGAAAGATACTGCTGTGAGGAAAGCCCAACTTAGAAGCTTCA
>JALZFJ010000337.1 GCA_030867425.1 Actinomycetota bacterium
AGCACAATTCCTTACCGGTAGCACCCCTGTAACAGTGGGCGTGGGTGCGTTGCTGCTAGTGATAAGCGGGGGGTGGATGGCCTGGAGTGTCCTGCGCGAACCTTCCGCCGGGGCGGTGGGCGTGTACTAAGCCCAACCGAGGGCGCGGTAGCCAACCTCCAGATTTCCGGATCGCCGCGCGTGGATATTAGCACGGCGATCCGGGACTACCGACCGAAAACCAAAGGAGGGTGATCGACGTCGAAGACCCGCCGGCCACGGCCGCAGCCATCCAAGGAGTGATCGGCGAAGGATAGTTGCACGGGCAGATCGTCCCTGATCCGGCTCACGTCTCGTTCGTTTAAGAGGAGTTGAAGGGTAAGGCCGGTGCCACGCTCAGCCCTGTTCCAACACGAGAGCATCCACAGTGGAAGCACTTAAAAGGAGAAAAGTTGGCCGTTTACGAGATCCGGGTGAAAGGACACCTCGATGGGCGTTGGTCGAAATGGTTCGATGGGTTGTTGATCTCCAATCTGAAGAACGGCGAAGCCCTCCTCTCAGGAGAGAATGTGGATCAAGCGGCGCTGCACGTCGTGCTGATATAACGCGCGTGGAAGCGGATCCTCCAGGGTAGATACAAGGAAGCAAAGCACAACAAGTTGCCAGGCACAGCAGGAAGGAGGTTATCCATGATAGTGACTACAACCACCGCCATAGACGGCAGGACGGCCACCGAGTACGTCGGGGTCGTCACCGGCGAGGCGGTCCTGGGGGCCAACGTCTTTAGAGACGTCTTCGCGGGCCTTAGGGACATAGTGGGCGGTAGGGCGGCCGGTTACGAGAGGTCCTTGAGGCAGGCGCGGGAGACCGCCCTTGAGGAGATGGTCGCCGAAGCCGAGCAGCTGGGCGCTGACGCGGTTATAGGCGTGGACGTAGACTATGAGTCCATCCAGATGGGTCAGGGTGGAGGCATGTTGATGGTCAGCGCTTCCGGTACAGCTGTGAAGCTATAGAGAGTCACCCACTACGACGCAGGACGTCTGCACTGCCTTCAAGAAATCTCTGCGGGGGCTTTCTTTGCTCTGCACGAGCTTTCGACACCACTGGGAGAGCAATAAGGTGCAACACGGGGCAGGGCATAGAAAAGGAACCAGCTTAGATATGCCGGATTTGCACGAGCTTGCAAATCCTAGCGACATCCCTTTTATCACTTGTAATGAGCAGGTCAGCGGTCCGCGTCCGCTCGTCGGCTCTTTCTTTTGTAGCCTCGGAGATGCAGGGCACCTTATGGCGACTTTCTTCGTTCTTCAACCCGAGAGCGGGCATATCAGTGCACCCGGCGTGCTGCGGGCTTAGAATCTCGTGTCGTGACCGAGGAGAAGGGCAAGGCGGCTGCGCTCACGGAGATCTCCCTCATTCTGGCCGCCGTCTTCTGGGGGGGCAACTACGCGGCGACGAAGTACGCCGCCGAGTTCTTCCACCCGCTCCTGGTCGTGGCGTTCCGCTTCTCCGCAGGAGGGCTACTGCTCTTCTTCGTCCTCCGCCTCCTCGAGCCGCAGAGCAGGCTGAAGCGTGGAGATATACTCCCTATGCTGGGGTTGGGCTGCTTCGGCGTGGGCGCGGCCCAGACAGCATTCACCTTCGGCGTGAGCATGACGAGCGCCGCCAGCACCGGCCTCGTCTTCGCCACCGCCCCCGTGTGGGGCATGCTCCTCGGCTCCGCGCTCGGTCTGGAGCGGCCCACTTGGAAGGGGATCGTAGGGGTGGCCCTCTCGATCTCAGGGGTCGGCCTCGTCGTGTGGGGGAGTTTCGGAAGCGGGGACGACAGTCTCGCGGGCGATCTCCTGATCCTCCTGGCCGCTGTGTGCGTGGGGGCGTATACCGTGTTTTCTATGCGCGTGCTCGGGCGTCACTCGCCGCTCGCGGTGGCGACCTACCCGACGCTCTTCGGCGCACCGGTGGTCTTACTCCTGTCGTCCCCGTACCTCGTGGGGCTGAACCCTGGCGCGGGAGGAGGGGCGTGGGCGGCTATCGCCTACTCGGCTGTCTTCGCTACGGCCTTCGCCTTCGCCGGCTGGCAGACGGGCATAAGCCGGGTGGGGGCGAACAGGGTCCTGGTCTACCAGTACCTCATCACCCTGACCGGTGTCACCGCGGGCATTGTCTTCTTGGAGGAGAACCTCAGCCTCGACAAGATCCTGGGCGGGACAGTCATCCTCTTCGGTGTGTACCTCGCCCGGCGCCAGTAGAGGATGCCTCCCTAAAAGTGGTCCTTTTCGGGCTTTGCTACTTGCCGCGTTTGTGTAGCTTG
>JALZFJ010000342.1 GCA_030867425.1 Actinomycetota bacterium
TTCGACGTGCCGGCCACCGTCGAGCACCTCTCTAGTTCCCTTAGGCGCGAGCTCGACTTTCGCCACGAGGCTGCCAACATAAGGCGGATGCAGGAGGTGATCAAACCTTTCCCGCGGCTCGACGTGCCGGCGGTGTACGAGGAGTACTCGACCGCCCAGTTGCTGGTGATGCATGAGGTCCAGGGCGTGCCCGTCCGGGAGGCTCCTCCCGGTCCGGCTCGCAAGGAAGCCGCCCGCCAGCTGCTTGAGTCGTACTACCACCAGGTGATGGTGGAAGGCTTCTTCCACGCCGATCCCCATCCCGGGAACATGAAGTGGTGGAACGACAAAATCTACTTCCTCGACCTCGGCATGGCCGGCGAAGTCGACGCCGGACTGCGCGAACTCATACTCTTGATCTTGTTGGCTTTCTCCCAGAGGGATTCGGCGTTCCTCTCGGAGGTTGTGCTCATGCTGGCTGACGACGATGGACGCGGCGACGCGGTAGACATCGCGGCGTTCCGAGAGGACATGGAACACCTCATCGCTCGGTACCGGGACCTCTCGCTGAAGGAACTCCGGCTCGGACCCATACTCCAGGAGGTGACCGAGATCTCGGTCCGGCGCAACGTCCGTGTGCCGGCCTCGCTCACGCTGACCGGTAAGGCTTTCGGCCAGATGCAGATGGCGGCAGCCGAGCTTGATCCTGATCTCGATCTCTTCTCCGTCGCCGAATCGTTCGTGCTGAGGAACACCTTGCAGCAGCTGGTCGGCGGGCTCGATCCGAAGAAGATTTTCTACGAGACGCAGAAGGCGAGGGTCCGTCTAGTTAGGTTGCTCGAAGCGGTCGAAGGGGCGGTGGGCGCCCGACCGGGCACCAGGTTGCAGATAGATTTCCGGGGCACAGAGCCTCTCGAAGACACGATAGACCGGGCCAGCCGGCGGCTATCCCTCGCCCTCGGGGTCGGCGGGGCCCTCGTCGCAACAGCCGTTTCCGCAAACTCGACGCAAGCACCCAGGTGGATGCCTGCAATAATGAGCGGCATAGGTAGCCTGTTTGCCGCTAGGCTGCTCGTGGACCGCTCGCGCCGTAGAAGCTAGAAACCGTTTCGTGAAGTGAGCAGAGTAACGAACATACACTTCGGCAAGCCTCGGGACTAATCGCGGCTGTTCGCCTACGGAGCTTAGGCGCAGAAACGCAGCGCCTCTATCAGCGACCACATTCTCGTCGGGAAACCCCGACACTATCCACTTCTCAGCAGCGTCCCGCTCTCAACGCGTCCCCCGAAGCTTCTCCCTACTCGGTGATGCTTGAATCTCTAACAGAGGCTGAACAGCTTAGGAGTGTAGGGAGGTGGTCATCGCCCTTCGCTCGCCGCCGGACGGTACAGGTCCTCGCGGGTAAGCGGTAAGTCACACAGGCCGGTGTCGTTCGTCCTGCAGAAGAGTGCCTGCACGATACCGATCCTCCCCGTTGCGAACGATCGTGCGGAAGCAGCCATATACAGGCGCCACACTCTGTAGGCCTGCTCGCCGGCCAACCTCGCGGCCTCCTCTTGCCGGACTTCCAGCCGCTGGACCCAACGGCGCAGGGTGAGGGCGTAGTGCTCGCGCAGGCTCTCCACGTCCCGCGTCTCGAAGCCTGCCGCTTCGGCGAACCGCAGCACCTCGGCGGGCGCTACCAGCTCCCCGTCCGGAAAGACGTGGCGCTGTATGAAGGAGGTCCTCGGTCCCAGCAGCCTCGCCACCGCACGCACCGAGGCCGAGGGCAGGGAGAGGGTGACGATGCCGTGGTTCAGGAAGAGCCCGCCCGGCCTGGTGAGCCGGTAGGCCTGGGCGAAGTAGGCCGGGAGCTTCGCGCGGCCAACATGCTCGAACATGCCCACGCTGACCACTTTGTCGAAGCTCACTCCTAGTGGCAGGTCTCGATAATCTTGAACTTCGACGCGGCAGCGGTCTGTAAGCTCGGCCGCGGCGATGCGGCTGCGGGCCAGGGCCGCTTGAGGCTCGCTCAGCGTAATCCCTGCTGCCCGGACGCCGTAACGTTCGGCAGCGTGAAGCACCAGGCTGCCCCAGCCGCAACCGATGTCCAGCAGCGTCTCCTCGGGCTTCAGGCGAAGCTTGCGGCAGATGTAGTCGAGCTTGGCCTCCTGTGCCGCGTCGATGTCCTCCTCGCCCGCCTCGAAGTATGCGCACGAGTACGCCATGCGTCTGTCCAGCCAGAGTGCGTAGAAGTCGTTGCCCGCGTCGTAGTGAGAGCGTACCGCCACCTCGTCCCGTTCTCGGGAGTGGCGTATGCCGGCGAGGCGTCGGCGAGATCTGTGGGTGCCGTCGTTCTGCGGTAGGTCGTCGCTGGGCAGTGTGCGGAGCTTGCGCAAGAGGCGAGCCAAGAGTGTTGGCGACCGCAGGCGCGCGACGATGAGCTCGGCCAGCCCTGTGGCCTTCTCCAGATCCCCCTCGACGTCGAAGTCGTCGCGGAGATAAGCCTCGCCAAGCGCTAGGTCCGTGGGTGGTAAGAGCATTCGCCGCAGCGCCCCCGGCCGCCGCAACGTCAGTATGAAGAGTGGCTCGTGCTCCTCTCCTGGGCCTTCCACCGTCCCGTCCCAGAACCGCACCGCGAAAGAGCGCCAGGATGGCGGTCCGAAGAGGTCCTTGAGCACCGCCCGGGCTGCGGACAACGCAGCGTCGGTTGTCCCTGTCGTATCAGTTCGCGCCATGGTCACGTCTCTGTGTCCTATTCCGGGCTCTTACCCGGTTCATTGTACACAGGTCGTGATCAGCGATATCGGCTAGTACGAATCCTGCTCCCCGCAGAGCGAGAGGTCAAACCACTGCATCGAACACGCCTCAGGTGGTTTCACGTTCCTCGTCTCCTGCCCCGTCACCTGAATTCTGCCTCGTACCCTGCCGATCGTTAGCCCGGTCTAGGCGCCGTTCGATCATGAACAAGACGGCGCTCATAGCTGCGCCCAACAGCGTTCGTTCTAATATTCCGACAAACCTAGGTGGCCGCATGTCGGCTTAGTACCCTCGTTTTCACGCCCGGCAGGCCAGTTTTGCTACATGCAGTTTTACTACCCACGGCACGCTGTCGTCAATGTATGAGCCCTAGAGACCGTATGGCAAGCACCCTGCCTGC
>JALZFJ010000345.1 GCA_030867425.1 Actinomycetota bacterium
GACCGAGAAGCGAAACGTCGTTTTGATCCACCTGGAGTCCACCCGCGCGCAGTCGATTACTCCTTACAACGAGGATCTCGATACGACCCCCTTTCTCAACGAGCTAGCGAAGAGCAGCCTCCTCGTAGAGCAGTCTTACGTGGTCGTGCCTGGCTCTTCTAGGGCGACCCTGACGGTCAACTGTGGGACCCCTCCACCCCTCTACCAAGACAACATAGAATTCTACAAAGGCAGAGAATTTGCGCCGGACGGTGTTCCCGCCCCGTGCCTCGCCCACCTGCTCAAGGAGCAGGGCTACAGTAGCGTGTTCTTCCAGTCTTCTAGCGAGAATATGGACGATTTCGGGACCATTGCAGATAACCTTGGCTACGAGGAGCATTACTCGTCCGAATCCATGAACACTGCGGGCTTTGAGCGGGTGAACTATATCAGCTATGAGGATGACATAATGTTAGAGCCGAGCGAGGAATGGCTCGAGAAGCACAAAGATGAGCCGTTTATAGCCGAATATCTAACGGGTGCGGGACACGAAGAGTACAAGTGTCTCAACACCAGCTACGGAAGTGAGGACTTCGCCGAGGACGAGCTGCTCAATAGCTACCTCAACTGCATGCGCCTCCAAGATCACTTCCTGAAGAAACTCTTCGATCAGTACAAGCAGATCGGCCTCTACGAGAATACGATCTTCGTAATATTCGGCGACCATGGGGAGGCATTCGGCGAGCACGGACGCTTCGCGCATGCCAACGTCCCCTATGAGGAAGCCTTAAAGGTCCCGCTAATCATCCACGCACCCGGATGGTTCGAGGACGGTGAGCGGCTCGAGGGGCTTTCGAATCAGACCGATATCCTCCCTACGGTGGTAGAGATTCTTGGCTATGAGGTGGACGGTGGGGAGTACCCCGGTTACTCACTACTCCGGAAGTCGCCCGAAGACCGTATCCTCATGTTCAGCTGCTTCAACAATCGCAAGTGCATAGCAAGCATAAAGGGCTCGGAGAAGTACATCTACCATTACGGCAACCAGCCTGAGGAAGTCTTCGATCTGTCGAAGGACCCCTTAGAGCAGAATAACATCGCGGACGAATACGGCCAAGAGGAGTTAGACAGGCGGCGCGAAGATCTCCTGGCATGGCAGGCGGGCGTCAACGCCGAGTACGGCAGATAGCTGTCATCCGGTGGCCGACCGTAACCTCGTGCGCTCGTTCAAGACGCTGCTTAAGCGCGCCGATTTGCCCCTCGGCACCCGGCTCTACGATCTACGCCATACTTGCGCCACGTTGCTGCTCAGCAGCAACGTCCATCCTAAGTACGTCCAGGAACTTCTAGGGCACGCTTCCATATCGCAAACGCTGGACACCTACAGCCACGTGCTAAAGGGCATGGGACGGCGGGATCGGCGACGCGATGGATGCCGCAGTAGGTTAGAGCTCCAAACTACTGTAGAAGATCCCCGGTGTACTTCTCAAGGCTTCTTTCTATACCGCATATTCGGCTTATCTATGGGGGATTTAGGAGTGAGCCGCCCAGGACTCGAACCTGGAACCTAGAGATTAAGAGTCTCTTGCTCTCCCAATTGAGCTAGCGGCCCGTGAGCGGCGTCATTATAGCATCGGCGAACGCTGCGCCAAAAGATTAAGTTTTGTTATTCGGGCTTGCGCCCCTGACGGGAGAACCTTTACAATAATCACATCATCCTAGCGGCCTTATCACGAGGCTGCTAAGGGCCGGAAAAGGGTCTCGCCCTTCTGTGAAAACCGGCCCTTTTTCTCTGAGTGGCTTTCGATTGCGGCGTTTCTTTCTAACCCACCTCTTCGGCGATGGTGAAGAGTTCGTCAGCGTGGCGCCTTACGGAGGTCACGAGGTCGTCGTTCGCGGTCGCGATGCGGACGCGGTGAAGGGGGGCGTGGTAACGGGTCATGTCTTCTTCGGAGAGACCGGAGACGTCCTGCCAGGACACGGGGTTGCGCTCGCCGGGGAGGGGGGAGCGTCGTATGAGACGGAGTCCCACATCGAAGCGCCCCCGTATGGGGAGGTCTATGAGAATATCGAAGGGGCCCGCCGTACCCTTGCGGTAGCGGGTGATGTAGCGAGCCCATGCCTCCTCGACCCGGCGGCGCCAGGAGGCGTCGTCGCGGAGGCGGATGAGGGAGGCGTAGCTCGGGTGCCGCGCGTCGAACTCGAGGGCGCGTTTGTAGGGGCGGCGCTCGAGGAGCCGTTTCACGAGGGTGGCGGAGGAGCCGGCGGGGTCGGACGATTTGGAGATTAGGGCCAGGGCGCCCGCGTCGTCTTGCCAGGCCAGATCCGCGAAGGTTATCTCTTCGGCTTGGACGGCGTCCTGGACGGCCCGGAGGAACATCACGCCGGGGATGCGCAAGGAGTGGTGGCCGTAGACGTTGTAGTACATCAGGTAGCGTGCGAAGACGAACGTTTGCAGGTGCCCGACCGCCGCTTCGTCTACGGCCAGGACCGCCCGGTTGTCCTGACCAACGATCCTTAAGGAGTTGATCAGAGCCTCGACATCGACGATGCCATAGGAGACTTTGGCGCCTTGGGCGTCCCGGACCAGGTTATCGAGCGTGCTCGCATCCAGGGAGCCCGACAGCAAGTCCCGCGCCAGGTGTTCGTTCGGGGTCAGGTTGCGCAAAGGCGCGCCGTCTTCCGATTCTTCGTCGCCCAACGCGATGAGCCTGAAGACGTTGTGCGGCTCCAGATCCCAGTTTTCGTCCAGGACGTCGGCGACTTCAGTCTCTTCGATCCGGTGCCGGGTGGCCTCGTCGCGCCGGAGCATGCCGGGCAGTCTTATGTCCTCGACGGCCGATGCGTATGGGTAGCACCCGACGTCGTGGAGGAGGGCAGCGGCCAATGAGGTGCGGACGTCCCTGTCTTCTAGGTAGGCGCCCGAGTCTATGATGCGTCTCAAGGTCAGGCGCGTGAGGTGGTAGACGCCTACGGCGTGGTCGAAGCGGGTGTGCTCCGCGGCGGGGAAGGCGAAAGACGCGAAGCCCAAAGCGTTCATACCCTCGAGGCGCGACATCACAGCGGTCTCCAGAAGCGTCCGGACTGCTTTGTCTACCGGAATCTCGCCCCAAACGTCGTCCCGGATCCTCCTCGCGGAGCCACCGAAGAACTCCCCTACCATCTCGCCAGTAGCGCTCCCGACTTTTGGCCTGCACAGGTCTTCAGATCCCCCTGCCGCGTATTCTAACCGAGTGAGGCTTTATACTTGTGGTGGTTGTACAGGACGGGCATATCCTGAGAGAGCATTTTGAGAGGAGCAAGCGCATCCACGCCGAAGATCTCGAGACTATAAGCGGCGAATCCGTGACCTTACGGCCCCCGCGCGAAGAGGACGTCGAGAAAGTCTACGAGTGGGACCGGGACCCCGAGCTCGCCGCCTGGAACGGGCGGTCTCCGATCAAGCTCTCCCTCTCCGCTGCCCGGCGCGACTACCTGGCTCGCTGGGAGGACCCGTCCGTCAAGACCTTCATCATCGAGGCCGAAGGCGAGGCCTCGGGCATGGCTACCCTGTACGACTTCAGGCACGAGGGTTGCGAGATCGGCATAAAGATAGGCTTGGGGAGCATGCGCGGCCGCGGCTACGCCAGCGAGGCCGTAGAACTCCTCGTCTCCTACTGCTTCAAGGCCCTGAACCTGAAGGCCGTGCGCGGCTCCACCCTCGCCCATAACACGAGGATGCAACGCGTCTTCGAGAAATGTGGCTTCAGGGAGGTTGGAGACGGCACTATCGTCAGCCACTTCGACAACCGCCGCTACGCCGAGATTTTCTACGAACGCCGCATAGACGGCTGAGGCCCCGCCAACGAGCCAGGTGATGCGGGCCGCTTCAGACGTATCGGTTACGCTAAGCGGGCTCTTCAGAAGTCTTTGCTTACAATAAGGTGGCGATGAAGACGCTACTCCAACTGGATATTCGGCACCGGGGGGCGATGAGCGGGGTGCTGACTTTAGGCAGCCTGGACCCGGCGTTTATGGCCGCTGCCGAGGTAGAAGGGGAGCCCGTAGTCCTGGACCTCCGGTCGGTCGAGTTCGTGGAGCCGGCGGGGCTTTGCGGCCTCGCGGCGCTGCTCGAGTTCTTGATCCCTAGAAACGGCGAGGTGGGGCTCGCGCTCTCGGGGCGCAACGTGCCCGCCTACCTGGAACGGATGGATTTTTTCCGCGTCTTCGGCGACCGGGTGCGTACGAACGTAGACGTGGCGGCTTTGGAGGAACGGCGACGGGGCAACCCGGGGACTTTGCAAGAGCTGGTGAACTTCCATTCAGAAGAGGAGATCCCTGGCATCATAAATCGCATCTCGGAGATACTGGAGAACAAGGAGTACCGCCTGCGCGAACGGGCTGCCATCTGCGCCACGCTATCCGAGATCTGCGCAAACGCCGTCGAGCACGGCCACTCTCCCTTTGGTGCTTACGCCGCCGTCCAAGCCTACCAGCACATCGTGAGCGGTGGCCGCTCGAGTAGGGGCGAGGAGGTCATAGTCGCCATCGCCGACGGTGGGGTAGGCGTCCGCGACACGCTCTCGCGCAACCCGAAATACGCCGAACACACAGCCTCCGACAACGACGCCCTGCGCCACGCCCTGAAGATGGGGGTCTCGGGGACCGGTGAGATCGGACGGGGCGGCGGCCTCGCCGTGGTCGGCCAGATCTCCACCCGTGCTGGGGGCTCCCTTAGCCTGCGCTCCGGCGCGGGGCGCATCACCTATTACGGCGACCGCACAAACTCCCGCAACGTCCCGCCCTTCCCCGGCACCTTCGTGCGTGTCTCCCTGCCCCGGATAGCCGTCAGCCGTCAGCGGTCAGATGCGAGCGAAAAAGTAAGAAGCTGATGGCCGAAAACTCGAAAATTCTGTTGATTTCGTGGCGCGCGCCGTGTACAATTTCCTCAGATGATTTCACTGAAGACAGTGAGAAAAGAGCCGGTGGCTGAGGATCGGGAGCGCGCCGTCTACGATGTGACTTCCGGCGAGGCCGGTGGCAAGCTGATGGTGACGCGGGGGACGGGGCGTCGGGTGCGGGAGGCGCTCGGGGAAGCTCTGGAGTCGTTGCCGGCGAGCGGCGTGTTGTACGTGGACACGCGGGGCGTGGAGTTGATGGACTACTCGTTTGCGGACGAGGCGTTGGGGATTTTGGTCTCGAGGGTCGCGGCAGGAGAGTACGGCGACAGGCGCGTGGTCCTACTCGAGGAGGACCGGGAGCTTTTGGAGAACGTCGAGGCTTCCTTGAGGCAGCGGGATCTGGCCATGATCCGAGCTGAAAAGCCTGGCGCGAAACCAGAGATAGTGGGCGAGGTACCCGAGCACCTGCTTGAGACGCTGCAGGAGATCCAGGATGCCGGCTCTATCACGAACGCCGACCTTGCCACTAGGCTTGGCCTCAACCACACCGCCATGAATAACCGCGCCACCCGCCTCTTCAAGCTTGGCCTCATACACCGCCACAAGAACACCGCCGCCCCCGGCGGCCGCCAGTACTCCTACGAGGGGATTTCGTAATGTTCTTTTTTGCTTTTAGTCTCACTCATCTCAGTGAAAACAGCAGTACCAGTGCGGTTACGCCAGAGGAGGTATAGCGGTATGCGAGAAGAGTACATGATCGAGCGCGGAGGCCGCAGGTTCGTGCTTTACGCGGGCCTTTTGGAGGAGGCCCACGCGCGCGGTTTGAGGAGCATCGAGACGGAGCTCTTGCAGGTGCCTGGTGTCGAGAACGGCGAGGTAGCCATAGCCAAGGCCGTGGTGAGGACCGAGGAGGGTAAGTTTAGCGGCATCGGGGACGCGGCGCCGGGGAACGTTTCGCGCGCGATCGTCCCGCACATCATCCGCATGGCGGAGACGAGGGCAAAGGCTCGTGCGCTCAGGGATGCTATCAACGTCGGAGTCACCGCTTTGGAGGAGCTCGGCGGTGAGTCCGAAGAAGAGGTCGTGCCCGAGCCTACTTCCGGGCAGGAGTCCCCTGCCCCACGGATGCCGCGGGAGGAGAACAAGAATGCTTTGCCAGCGACTCGCAAGCAGCTTAACTACCTGGAGGCCCTGATCGCGGACACCGTCGAAGACGGGGTGGCGAAGTTCGAGGACATGGTGGGCAAGCCTCTCTCGGAGCTCACGCGCGCCGAGGCGAGCGAGTGGATCGGGCGCCTCTCCGGGAGGGCGGCCTAGTGGGGCGCCTCTGGGTCGCATCTTTGGGCGAGGAAGTCCTCTACGAAGAGGATCTCCCGGGGTGCTGCAGGCGGAGCGCGAGGTGCTTCGAAGGAAGCTTCGAGTGCCCTGCATGCGGGGCGTGCTGGCAGGCTCCATTGGCCGTCGAGCCCGAAGAGTGCGCGTTCACCGAGCACGCGAGCGACAGGGAGCAGAAGGGGGCCGCGTAGTGGCTGGGAAGAAGAAGCAGGCTTTGAGGCCGGACACGACGCTCGCCCCGGTTGGGGAGCCGGAGGCTGAGATGTACGTGTGGGGGTTGCCCGGTTGCTGCCTGAAGGCGTTCAAGGAGGTGGTCGTAGGGAGTTCCTACGACCGGCGGCTTCTGGAGCTCGGGTGCTCGTGTGGGAAGAGCTGGCATGTCACGAGCAGCCTGGACGAGCGGGTTCTGGGACGGTTCGTAACGCACGGTGGGCCTCGCGTAAGGGGCGGCACCTATCCGGCGGCGTAGGAACGAAAGGGGAGGCACAAGGTGGCTGAAGACACACTCACGCAGTATCTGGGTAGGATCCGGAGCGGACGGTTGCTCGACGCTGCCGAGGAGCGCGAGCTCTCGCGCTGTGCTCGAGAGGGCGACAAGGAGGCCAGGAAACGCCTCATAGAGTCCAACTTACGGCTCGTGATCTCCGTCGCCAAGAAGTATCGCGGGCGGGGAGTATCTTTCGAGGACCTCATCCAGGAGGGCAATTCGGGCCTCATCAAGGCCGTTGAGCGATTCGACCCGGATATGGGCAACCGATTCTCCACCTATGCTACCTGGTGGATCCGGCAGGCCGTCACCCGCGCCGTCGCCGACCACGCTCGCACCGTTCGCCTGCCGTCCCACGTCGTGGACGCTCTCTTCAGGCTCAGGCGGGCCGATAACGCCTTGAGCATCGAGCTCGGCCGCGACCCCAGCGAAGTAGAACTCGCCGAGCGGCTCGGGATAAAGCCCGAGGAAGTAAAGAGGTTGCGCGAGGTCAGCCAACCCATAGGGAGCATAAACGCGAGGGTGGGGGCCGAAGAAGGCGCCGAGATGGGCGACCTCTTGCCTGACGAGCGCGCCGGCGACGACTACGCTCGGGTCGAGATCGGACAGTGGGAGGGGACCCTGCACGAGGCCGTGGAGTCGCTCCCCGAGCGCGAGGCTCGCATCCTGAAGATGCGTCATGGCCTCGACGGCTCGAAGACCCGCACTCTGCGCGAGGTCTCCGAGGCTTTGGGCATCTCCCAGGAGCGGGCGCGGCAGGTCGAGATCAAGGCCCTGCGGACCATCCGCACCGGCCGCTACGCGGGCACTCTCAGGCGGGTGCTATCGGAGGCCGTGTAGAGCGCCGCCGGATGCGCTACCCTTCCTCCCAAGCAAGTGGAGAAGGGAGCCCTTTGGAGACCAGTAAGCGGAGTACCGAGCGAATAGCAGAGCTGTTTGTAGAGTTGAGCGGGGAAGTAGTTGACGGCTTCCCGAGCATACACTCACCGGTTTACCACACGAAGGCCGGCACGTCGTACCTCAAGGCGCCGGGCGTGGTCATGCTCGCCAAGCCCCAGACCAACGTCTCAGGTCTCGGCGGTTTCCTCAAAGGGTTCGACTCTTCTTTAGGCTTCCCGGCTTACATAGAAGATCCAACACGGCTACCCGACTCTTCCCAGCTCTGCAAGACGGCAGGACAATTGTGCTACGCGAGCTTCGGACCTAGGCGCACTACCAACGAGAACGCGGCCGCATACTTCGAGCGGCTCACCTCGGCGGGGCACGGCTCGGTCCTCGAACACGCCAGCTTCAGCTTCCTGCTCTACGGCATCAGCCGGAGCGTCACACACGAGCTGGTACGGCATCGCCACTTAAACTTTTCTCAGATATCTCAGCGCTACGTATCGGGGAGCGTTCTGCGTTTCGTCGAACGATCGGAGTACGCCGAAGACCCGGAGCTGCACAGGCTCTTTGAGGAGCGGGCCGACCAAGCGGCCGAGGAGTACGAGGCGATGGCGGGGCGTTTGCTCGAGCGGCAGGAGAGAGGAGTCGCCCTCCTAGATGCCGAGTACAAGACCGACGCGCGCAAGAAGGTGCAGCAAACAGCGCGCTCCCTGTTACCGAACGAGACCGAGGCGCCGATGGTGTGCACGGGGAACGTAAGGGCCCTACGGCACGTCGTCGAGATGCGGGCCGACGAGCATGCCGAGAGCGAGATCCGGAACCTAGCAGTGCGGATGTTCCTCTGCCTCGCGACGGCCGACCCGATCCTCTTCGGCGACTACCGGCTGCAAAGCCTCCCCGACGGCACCTACGAAGTGACGACCGAGCATAGGAAAGCCTAAAACCGTGAGCTAGTGAATCTCGGACGGGTACTACGGCGAGCCCTAGCCCGGCGCCGGGGGAAGTGCCGTCCTCTCTTCGGTGACTTCGCCACTCCTCTCCCCTGAACGAGCACTCAAAGACGTGCAGCAGGTCTTGCGTGGCGGTGCGCTCTTCCGTGGCGGCCTCTAATGCTGCAGCTCGTGGATCAACTCGTCGTGCCCAACAGCAGCCCGCTACCGCTAACATCTAGAAGCGTACAGGGCTGACGACGGTTCTATTGCGTGCATAATTAGCCGAGCCGGAAGCGAAAGCGGATCTTGCCAGAAGGAGGAGAAAGTTGGTGGAACCCCCGATCGTGATCGAAAATCGAGAAGAGCTTATCTTCATGCTCTCCGAGGCGTCGGAGCTAGAGCATATGCTGATGCTCGAGTACCTCTTCGCCGCCTTCAGCCTCAAGACCGGCGCGGACGAAGGGCTGACCGAAGAGCAGCTCGGAGCGGTCAGACGGTGGGAGCGGATAATCTCGGAGGTCGCCGCCCAGGAGATGCTCCACCTGGCTTCGGCGAGCAACCTGCTCACGGCCATAGGCAGCGCTCCACACTTCAGCAGGCCGAACTTCCCGCAGCCGGCGAAGTACTACCCTCCGGGAATCCAGCTGGCTCTCTTTCGTTTCAGCGAACAGGCCTTGGGGAACTTCGTCTTCTACGAGCGACCCGAGGGCATGGAGAACGATGCGTCCGAGCTGAACCTCGCGCGCGAGGCGGTGCCGTCCATAGCTCTCGAGACCGTCGTGCCTCACGAGCAGGACTTCGCCACCGTGGGTCATCTCTACCGGGGGATCGAGCGGGGCTTCGAGCGCCTGGTCGAAAAGTACGGGGAGCGACGAGTCTTTATCGGGCCGCCCGAAGCCCAGGCTACCCAGCGGTACTTCGGGTGGCCCGAGCTCGTCCCGGTTACCAACCTCCCCTCGGCACACGCGGCCATCGAGACGATCGTCGAGCAGGGCGAGGGGGCTCGGGCCGACAGGCAAGACGCCCACTTCGGTAAGTTCCTGCGGGTGCTGGAGGAGTACCTCGAGTTCAAGAGGCGGGACCCGGACTTCGAGCCGGCGAGACCGGTGACGGCGGCATGGGTCCGACAACCGGGCGACACGGACCTTCCCAATCCCACGCTTATAACGGACCCTACCACGGCTGGGGTGGCCGACCTGTTCAACGCCGCATACGAGGTGCTGCTGCAGATGCTGGTCCGCTTCTTTATTCACGCTGAGGAGTCCGAAGGGGAACTACGGACCCTGAGCAACACCGCCGTAGGCGCGATGTTCCTGCTCATCAAGCCCTTGGGACAGCTCCTCACTACCTTGCCGGTGGGAGCGGAGTTTCCGGGCAAGACCGCGGGGCCAAGCTTCGAATTCTACCGCACGAGCTACCTTTTGCCGCACCGCCGCGCCGCCTGGGTGCTCATGCGCGAGCGGCTCCTCGAGCTGGCTGAGCACTGCGTCCGTATTGGTGCGCAACGGTCTGCCCCGGCGGAGTTGGTGACGATCGAGGAGAACTTCCGGAATCTCGCCGGGGCGCTGGAGCAGCACATCGGTTGAGGAGCCGGTGGCTCAGGTGCGAGCGAAGACGGAGGTGCGGACGCAATTGCATTTACCACTGTCCTGAAAAAGAGCGAGTTGCGAGGTGGCAAGATGCGCATGGTCGAGGTGGACGAGGTCCCTGTGGTACTGAGCCGCTCCGAGAGCGGCGAGGTGTGCTATAGAAGCGGCCTGCACCCATCGGGGAGGACCGCTTGCCGAGGGGGAGCGGGAAGGAGACGTGGTGACCTGCCCCTGGCACGGCTCGCGGTTCGACCTGTGCTCCGGAGCGGTGGTGCGGGAGCTAGCGAGCGTACCGCAGCAGCGCTTCGAGGTCCGGGTGCGCGACGGCTGGGTAGAGATATGCTCGGCTTAAGTATCGACGAGGTAGATTCTAGTAATGCCGAATGGGGCCACCGCAGACGGTGTTTTCGGGCTCCAACACGCCACGGAGCACCCGTTTCGCGCTAACTCCACGACGGCAGCAGAGCGTCGTTCAGTCTCGAGCACACGGCTACCGCATCGTACACGCTGTGTTCGGTTATATCTCTGTCGCCAATTAAGGTCGCGCGTATTGTGCGCCAACCGCTAGGGGGTGCCGCCCTTGCACGTTCAGGTTGATCGCCCCTGCCGGCACATCGGAGACTTCCAACCTCTCTACCCTTTTCGCCCAGAAGGCAGCGTCACGCGGTCGCCTCTCTTCCTCTCGCTTCCCTCCGGGTTGCGGGGGTTGCTCCGTCATGTTCGCTCCCTTCTTTCCGGGGAGACTAGCGTCTTACAATACGCTTGCTGCCTGGACGGCATCTTCTTCCGTGTTGTAGATGCTGATAGCGTCGTCGAGGCGTGTGATCTGGAAGATGTTTCGGTAGTGATCACTTAAGCCGAAGGTCAGGAGCTTCTGCTTCTCGCGGTTGATACGGATGAGCAGCGTAACCAGGAGGCCGATGCCGCTACTGTTCATGTACTCAAGACCCTCGAAGTTCAGGATGAACACGCGCGCGCCCCCTTCACTGGCCTGGTTGTAGGCGTCCATCAGCACTCCCTCGGCGAAGGCTGTGAGTTCGCCCTCTATATCTATGATAGCGGCCTTCACGCCGACCTTCCTGACGTTCATCCTTACCTGGGCCTGGTGCATGTCTATCCTCCTCGTTCGGCTTAACTCCCTCACTCCCTCGTACTCGCCGCGCAGGGATTGGAGCGAGCCGGGCAGGGTCTCGTCGTCTCTTCTCTCGCGCCTCATCTCAAGACACTGAAGCCTTTTGCACCGCGCTCTTTTCGTCTGGGTAAATACCCATGAAGTCCGAGAGACGCGTGATGTTGAAAATCTCCACGTAGTGGTCGCTCAGGCCATAGGCCGAAAGGCGGCGCTGCGAGGCGCGCGCTCGCCCTAAGAGGCTCACGATCAGGGCGATGCCGGTACTGTTGATGTAGTCTACCCCCTCGAAGTTCAGGAGGATAACCTCCGGGTCCTTGGCCTCGGCCTCGGAATAAGCAGCGTTAAGGGTCTCTTCTCCAAAGCTGTTGATCTCACCGTCCAAGTCGATCACAGCCGCACCGGTCAGGTGGCGCACGCTCGCCTCTAGTCGTTTAGCTGGCATCGTTGCCTCCTTTTAGGCGCAGGACCAGCTCGACGGTGTGGTGGTCCGGGTTCCCAGAGACGCGCATCTCATCGACCATGTTCTTTATGAGGAACAGCCCCCAGCCGCGGGGCGTCTGCCGGCCTTCGAGCTTTGCTTCGAGATCCGGCGATTCGAGGTCTGAGCTCGGCAGAGGCTCCCCACCCCGGTCGACGATGCGTACCAAGAGGCACTCTTTCAGGAGCCACACCTGGATCTCGACTGGCACCTCTGGCCTGTAGTTGTTGCCATGTTCCATGGCATTCATCGTCGCCTCGGCCACGGCGGTCTTGAGCTTCTCCAGGCGCCCTGGTGGTAAGTCCAATCCTCGCACCGCTTCGGCTACCTGTTCCATTGCCCAGCGTTCGTTACCAGGTTCGCTCGGTATGCTCAGCTCCGCTAAGGAGGTCCCCCAGGGACGGTTGCCGCCCTTCTGGCCTGAGGATTTCGGGGCCGTCACGATACCTCCGATCTCTGGAGCGTTACCATAGTAATGTCGTCCTCCTGCTCCCAGTCGTCCCCGGTGAACCGCTCCAACTCGGCCAGCAGGAAATCGATCAACGCCGAGCCGCCCGCGCGGTGGACTCCTACGAGCTCCTGCAGCCGTGGAAAACCGAACATCTCGCGCTGCGGGCCATGAGCTTCGACCAAGCCGTCACTATAGAAGAGGACGCCATCGCCGGCCTCCAGCGCGGCTTCCTTCTCCTCGTAGCCCATACCAGGCATCAGGCCCAATGGCATCCCCCTAGCCAGGAGCTCGGAGGCACTACTGGCGTGCCGCAGGTAGGGCAGGTCGTGGCCGGCGTTGGCGTACCTGAGGCGACCGCTCTTCGTATCCAGTATTGCGTACAGGCAGGTAACGAACATGTTGGGCGGAATATCCGGTTGGAGCACCTCGTTGACTCGTTTGAGCACCTCACCGGGTGAATCGAATCGGTGGGCAGCAGCACGCAGCATGGTGCGAGTTGTGGCCATTACGAGGGCCGCCGGAACGCCTTTGTCTGTGACGTCCCCGACGACGAGCCCGAGGCGACCATCATCGAAGTCCAGAAAGTCGTAGAAGTCGCCACCGACCTCCCGGGCGGGCTGGTAGAAGGCGGCAAGCTCGTAGCCACCGAGTTGAGGCACCGACTTCGGCAGAAGTGTCTGCTGGATCAGGCGCGCGATCCTGAGCTCCTGCTCGATTCGCTCCCGCTCTTGGGCCTCCTCCTGCTGCTGGCGCACCAGCTGAGCAACCCTCACCGCCGGGGCTGTTTGGATTGCGAGGTCGCCCAGGAGTTTACGGTCGTCGGCCGAGTATTCCTGCTGGCTCATACGTGGCCCCAGGTTCAAAAGGCCGATCAGCTCTCCCTGGCTCACCAGCGGCACAACCAACTTCACCCCTGCTGTCTTCATTGCCCGCAAGGCCGGTGAGTCGAGATCTAGCTTGTCGACCTCCACCACACCTGAGACCCTCGCCAGGTACGCGAGAATCGGGTCGTCCGAGGCGATCTCAACCTCTGGTGCCTCTACCGTCGAGGTCTCCCGGGAAGCCTCTGTCGCGGGAGTCTTGGGCATCTGCGGCTTACGAACGTCTCGCCGGAATACCGCATGCCAGAGATTCCGTTCTTTTCTCTGCTGTGTCGCCATCAACTACATTCTAGTGAGCGAGACTCTTCTAGACAAGCGATCGTCACTAACGTTACCAAACCGTACCTTAAAACTTTGAAACCTCCGCTCGCCGCTCCTATGGCACGTTACGATGATAACCAAAGTGAGACGGGCTTTGGCTGCATTGTATCTCTCTACCGCCACCAGCCCGTCGTTCAGCGCGTCCGGACAGTACGGTTTCGGCCCTCACGCTTCTTTGGCTCTGCAAGCATGCGTCCGGCTTCTACAAGTGTCATCATGCTGGGGGTGGAAAACGTCGAGTGCTCGGAAAGCGAGTGGGAATGGAGGTGGCAGCGTGTTCGCGCGGATAACCAAGTTCGAAGGTCCACCCGAGCGGGTGGAGGAGCTCCGCTACGCTGTAGTAGAGCGGACTCTGCCAGCAGTCGAGCGACTCGAAGGTTTCGCTGGGGCCCTGGTACTCGCCAACCGCCAGAGTGGCAACCTACAGGTGATTGTCCTGTGGGAGAGCGAGCAAGCGATGAGTGCCACCGAGGAGTCAGCGTATTGGTTTCGCACCTATAGTGCGGAAGCCGCCAGCGAGACGGTAACAGGTGTGGAGAGGTACGAGGTCGTCTTATCGGAAGTGAAATAGAGCGCAGCCTTAGCCACCCGGTCTCCTTCACAGAGCTTCGGCTCTTCTTTTGCGCGACTAATTGTTGACTATAGGGTGAGGAGGTTCTCGGCGCCTCCGCGCTTCGGACGGACACTACAAATCTGCGATCCGCGCTGCCCGGGTGCGCGCCCGGGAAGGCGACGGCCGGTGTCACTACCGATTTGTAGAAATACTCGGCCTACTCCTGCGTCAGTATGTTCCCTGCCCTTTTCGCTTCAGTCCAGGCCTCTTGCAACGCTGCGGCTTGCTCTGCGGGTGATCTAATACCGTTTATGACCTCCTGAAAACCGGAGAACATCACCTCGTTGAAGTTTTGCGGGGCCAGAACGTCGATGTTGTCACCGAAGGATTCGGCCTGTGGCGATTCCCCGAGATCGTCGATAATCGCCCTAAACAGCTCGGACACAGCGAGCCCTTCTAGGTCGACAGGATGGGCGGGGATCGTGTTGAGCTTTTCGATGATCAGACGAGCGGTGTCGTCTTGCTGCAGGTAATCGATAAACTCGATCGCCCCTTCAGGATTGCTGGCGTCCGCGGCCACGAACAGACCCGACCCCAGCCCGATCGGGGGCGAGATGTCGGAGCCATCTATGGATGGAAACGGGAAAAAACCAACTGCAAAATCCTCGACAGTCTGGACGATCTCTGGCACGAGCCATGTGCCGGTGGGCAGCATGGCGGCCTTACCGGAATAGAACAACGTGTTGGCATCATTGTAGGTGATGTCGCTTACGTACTCTGGGTAGTAACCACTCTCCACGAAGTCCCTGAACATGAGGTCGGTGACTTCCACTACCTCGGGGATGTCCCATCTTCCATCTCCGTAAAAGATGTCGTCCAGCCCTTCTCTCCCAAGGGTGTTGCTGACCCCGATGCTGAACATGTGGCCGGCCGGCCACTGTTCCTGGTCACCGAACGCAAGCGGGATGATGCTTCGCCCTTTGAGCTCGTCGGCGATCTCCCGAAGTTCCTCCACGGTCTTCGGCTCCTGGGGCACGAGGTCCCTATTGTAATAGATTGTTATCTCTTCGACCTGATCGGGGACGCCATAGACGGTGCCATTGTAAGTGGCCCGCTGCTTCGCCCAGTCGTAGATGTCCCAGCCATTTCGTTCGTAGGCTTCCTCCAAGGGATACAGTAGCCCCGCGTCGGCCAGTACGCCACCGAACCCCGGGCCTGTATCGTAGGTGAAAACATCCGGCCTTTGAGCAGACCGCAATCTGGCTTCTATGACCGTGCGGAGGTCCTCAGTCGACATCGTCTCGCGTTGCACGTCTATATCTGGGTGTTGCTCCTCGAACCTTGCGATGAGCTCTTCTGCCGCCCTCTCAAGGATAGTGGTCTCCGGGGTTGCAGCAAGGAAGTCGACGACCTCACCCCGATTCCCACCGCAGCCCACAGTGCCCAAGAGCACCGCGCCGGCGAGCCCTATGCCGCCGAGCCTAAGAAAATCTTTGCGGCTTACCGCTCTCAGCATCTGCTGTTCCTTTACTCGCTATCCTTGTCCTCGCGAAACGTTTCTCCATTGAGATTTGCCTTGTAGAGTAGGTAGCTACGTTGCCACGCTGCCTTCGAACAGCGAGGTCTATGCCCATCTGAATGAAGTGTATGTTCGCAGCGAACCATAACGATTCATCCGCGCGGTTCTTCGAATCTCTCACCTCTCTTCAGATCGGAATCTGGGAGCAACCAAAGCGAGACGTGAGCCGGCTGCATCGTCTCCTCGACCACTGCCACAAGGTTGTCGCTTAAGGTATCCAGGTCCGTCTCCTCGCGCAACTTGGTACCGAAGGCCGCGAGTGTCTTGGCTGCGTCGTACTTCTTCCTGTAGAACCTGCGGTCGATGAAACCCTGGATGCGGCGTCTTAAGGGGTTGAACAGCGCTGCGATTGCCAAGGTGGAACCCACGATCGCGAGTTGGGATTGTTGCCCGGTGAGTGTTACGAAGAGCTCCTGAAAGAGCACCACGCTTCCGAAGTACACCAGCGCCAGCACCGCCGTAAGCGATCCGTACACCAGCGTGCGGTTTATGAGGAGATCTATGTTGTAGAGGCGGTACTTCAAGACGGCGATGCCTGTGGCAACCGGCAAGCCTACCAAGCCAACGATGGCCGGCAGGAAGCTTATCCACCGCAGCCCTCCCACATTTATGGGTTCGAGGAACATATACGTGAGGGTGGTGCTGATGGCCAGCACCGCGGCGGCGTAGGCGAACCACTTGACCTGCTGTCGCTCCACTCCTTTAGAGCGGCGCAACCGCACCATCAGTGAGGAGGCCGCTACGAGCGCCAATACGTACAAGATCGTCTCCACCGGGTTGATGACGTCTGTGGGACCCTCTATCCCGAGGGGATGGTTGACGCGGTCAAGTCCTCCCGCGGTCTCGGGCCAGAGAGCCACCGCGACCGTTCCCACCACTACCACCACCCCGACAAACCACGCGAAGTATCGCCAGCGCGGCGAAGGAGGCCGACCGTCCGGGAAGAGCAACCCCAAAAACACGAAGAGGCCTATGTGCGGAACCCACGACCAAGAGGAGACCCAGGCCAGCGCCTCGCCGCCCGGCAGCCTCCCTGGCACCGATCCGGGCTCCGCTAGCAGCGTGACGATGGCGTACTCGGCGCTAAAAAGGCGCACCGCTCCGACGAAGCCTATCGTGCAGAAGATCCAGCCTATAGGGTTCTGGGGAGGAAAATGGGGCGCGATCACGGCGCCAACCACCGAGAAGCTTATCCCCATCAGCATAGACTCAAGCCAGTAGTCGAAGACGGGAGCACCCGTGTAGATGGGGCCTCCCACGGGGGACCGGCTCAGCACCAGAAGGACTAGGCCGAGCGCCGTCAGCGTCAAGGAGATAGCGCACATATACCAAGCGAGCCAAGTGGCGGTACGAGTGCTCATTGTTTCGCCTTCGGGGTACGCAACCAAAGCGAGGCGTGCTTCGGCTGTATTGTATTTCGTACCACCAGATCAACGTTCAGCGCGTCCAAGTTCGCCCGATTACGCGGTTTCGCGGAGAGGACTTTAAACGTCTTTGCTGCATCGTAATTGCGCCAATAGAAGCATCGGTCGATAAATTCCTGCATCCGGCGGGGCAGCGGCTGGAACAAGGCTAAGACCGCTAGCGTCGTTTCGACGCTAGCGGGTCGGGAGGACTGGCTGGTGAAGCCGAAGAGAAGTGTGCGGAGCAACACGACGTTGCCTACCTATACCTTGGGTGTCGAAGAGTGAGCGGAGCCACCACCGTACGCTCGTTTTAGCGGCACTATTCGAACACTAGCCAAGAGCCATTGATGCCGGCGCCTCTTTGGATACCCCCGCTTCCCGGGATTACCCTTACGAGGCGAGCCCCTTCGTCAGCGAACTTCTCCAGCGCTTTTCCGGCTTCTTCTGAATGTACGACAAACGCAACCCGGTGCTCCTTGCATATCTCTTCTAGGGAGCGCTCTGAAGTCTCTTCGTCGCTAACGACTCGCACCAGTAGCTTTTCCCGTTCGGCCGCCTCTGCCCACAGCTCTCCTCTGTAAGCCTGAACCTCTTCCTCACGAACTCTGATCCTTTCGCGCTCCTCCTCGATGTGCCCCTCGAGCCTATGCAGCAACCTCTCGATGGAGGACTCTCTCTTGTCCACAATGAACTCCTTCCCGTTAGTTCTGCTAGCGTAAGTCTAGCAACCACTAATGCTACTTGTGCCGCTCTCCGCGTCCCACAAAAGAACGGTAGCGCCCACCTCGCCTGTACGTGCAGCCGCCGTCATCCTGGTCCACCGTCGATCACCTCAAACATCGCGTACCTCGTTTTCGTCATGTCCCACTCGCGCTGGCCCGTCGTGTAGCGGCCGCAGCTACAAGCCGACGTGCGTAGGCTGCATCGTCTATTTCACTATCGATGCCAGGTCTTCGGAGAGCTTATCGACATCCGTCTCATACCTAAGCCTTGAGCCGAAGGCTTCCAACGTCTTTGCCGCGTCGTACTTTCCGCGGAAGAAGCGTCAATCCATGAGACGCTTGATGTAGTTCCTTAGGTACTCGAAGAGGACAGCGATAGCCAAGGTGGAGGCTATTATGGCGGCTTACCTAGGCCGCCGCTAGGCCGACGGGGAGGGAATGCGGCTCGGCCAGCAGAGCGTAGATGGCATGATCTTCTGCGAAGAACTCCGCACAGCGACCGGGCGAGCCAGACGGCTGTGCGGGTGCTAGCCTTACCTGGCGTCCCTGCTCCAGGTTCTTGCATGAGGTAATGCTGGCAGATGAGTACACCCCGTGCCTTCTCAGAGGAGTCTGCACCAGGTGACTGCCATTCCCTCTACTTATTCTCGGAGGTTTAGCCAAGGTATTCGTGAACTAACTTGATGGCGACGGAGCCTTCGCCGACAGCCGACGCCACCCGCTTTATCGACCGGTGCCTCACGTCTCCAATCGCAAAGACTCCAGGCATACTGGTTTCTAGCAGCAGGGGAGGATGTTCGAGGTGCCATCCTTGAGGAAACCGTCCGTCGTGCAGAAGGTCTTGTCCGGTAAGGATGAAGCCCCACTCATCGCGTTCGATCTCCTGGGGCAGCCAGTCCGTGTGAGGGCGGGCACCGATGAGGACGAACAGGGCAGCAGCGGAGACGGTCTCGGTGAGCCCGGAGAGGGAATCCTTGAGAACGAGGCGCTCAAGCCTTCCCTCCCCACCACCGTCGATGACGTGAGTGTTAAAGCGAACGCCGACGTTCTGTGCCGCCTCGATCTCTGTGATCAGGTACTCGGACATGCTGGCAGCGAGAGAGTCGCCGCGCACGAGCAGCGTCACGCGCGAGGCGTAGTTCGACAGGTACGTCGCGGCTTGCCCAGCAGAGTTCCCTCCACCTACGACGTATACCTCTCGTCCCTTCACGACCTGAGCCTCGGTCACTGCGGAGCCGTAGAACACCCCCGCCCCGCTTAAGGCCTCGAGGCTGGGCATCCCTAGCCGGCGGTAAGAGACGCCAGTGGCGATGACCACAGCCCGGCCCGCTACTTCGGTCCCATCGGATAAGGTCACCACCAACTCCTCCCGCTCGTCGCGACGCAGCCCCGTCGCCTGGTGCGCAAGGCGGAAGGACGCTCCGAAAAGCCACGCTTGCTGGTAAGCTTGCCAGGCCAGATCCGATCCACTAATACCTCGTGAGAAACCGAGGTAGTTGCGTATACGAGAGCTGGTGCCTGCCTGACCACCGAAGGTCTCCCTCTCTAAAACCAATGTGCGAAGACCTTCTGATGCACCATAGACCGCGGCAGCCAGCCCGGCGGGCCCTGCCCCGATGACGATGAGGTCGAAGTTTCGTACATCGGGCAGGGTGTTCATTCCAAACGGCGAGATCATCTCGAAGGCGTCGGTGACCTCGGTGTCAGAAGGGTCGACTAGCACCAGCCTGTCGAATAGGGTCACTACGGGAAGCCGTGCCGAGGTCGTGTTCCATTGGGCAAGCAGCTCCTGCCCCTCTTCTGAATCCGCCGCATAGAACATGGTCGCGATCCCGCTGCGACTAAAGAAATCCCTTAGCTGGTAAGATCGTGGTGACCAAGAGTCACCTACGATGCGCACCTC
Organism: Actinomycetota bacterium; assembly: GCA_030867425.1. GTDB lineage: Bacteria > Actinomycetota > Rubrobacteria > Rubrobacterales > Rubrobacteraceae > Rubrobacter_F. Next base: position 19,514 of record JALZFJ010000345.1, read on the forward strand.
CACGAAACCACGGTAGTGAGCCCTCGTCCATTCGTCTAGAAATTCTGAGATGGCCCGGTGGAACTCCTCATCCGGAGACCCCTCTGGCTTGGGTACGTAGTGGTCAATCTGCCCGAGGGCTATGGCCTGAAGGATAGGTTCCCGGGTCGTTCTATCCCCTCGTCTTACGAGAAGTGCCCGCTTTACGGTCGGATGGAGCTGGTGCGCGCGAGTTAGGAACTCGGTCCCGGTCATCTCTGGCATCCACTGGTCGGCTAGAACGACGGCCACGTCCTCGTGGGCTGTTCTGAACTCTTCAAGCGCCTTCATGCCCGCCTCCACCGAGCTTTCGCATAGGATGCGGTAGTCATCGCCGTAGCGTTTGCTGAGCTCAAGCTTAACGATGGCGAGAGCGTCCGTGTCGTCGTCGACGACGAGCAATACCGGTTTGGGCATATGCGGTTCGTTCGTATTCACGTTGTATCCACCTTTAGATTACTGAGAACTTCACTTTATCGGCGCATCCATAGTGTGGCCTACAAGGCTACTGCAAGAGCGCAAAGATATGCGCCTCTCTGCGCCACCTTCTACTCCCTTGCAAGCCTCATATAGCGTCTGTCTGGCGCAATAGGACTGTATCCTACCCCTGATCCTGAGGCAATCAGCTAAAGAGCTTACGTCTGCTCATTTTGGCAGGGCCTTTGGCG
>JALZFJ010000373.1 GCA_030867425.1 Actinomycetota bacterium
TTTCATAACGTCCCTCCTTGCGGGCCTCCATCGCCCGGGCTATGAAGACAGTTTCCACCTTACAGCGCATATCGGGGCGAACAATGGTCTTTGTCTCCCTTGCGTGCTCTATAATCACTTGAGATGCGTGCGGCGATTTTGGACTCTGTGGGCGAGCCCTTGCGCGTCGCCGACGTTCGGGGGCCCGCGCCGGGGGCGGGGCAGGTTCTCGTCCGCGTCCGTGCCTGCGGCGTGTGCCGGACCGACCTTCACGTGGTAGACGGGGAGCTAGAAGGTCCCAAACTGCCCCTGATCCCGGGGCACCAGATCGTCGGCACGGTAGAGGAGACTGGCGAGCGCGTCGAACGCTTCGCGGCGGGGGATAGGGTAGGCGTGCCCTGGCTCGGTTGGACCTGCGGCAGGTGTCGCTACTGCCTCGAAGGCCGGGAAAACCTGTGTGACGATGCCCGGTTCACGGGCTATCAGCTCGACGGCGGTTTCGCCGAGTACGCCGTGGCTGATGAGCGATTCTGCTTTCCCATCCCCGGCGGATACCCGGACATCTTAGAGGCGGCGCCGCTCCTCTGTGCTGGGCTCATCGGCTACCGGTCGCTCCGCATGACGGGCGACGCGGAGAAAGTCGGGCTGTACGGGTTCGGCGCCGCCGCCCACCTCGTGACTCAGGTCGCCCGCCACCAGGGCCGACAAGTCTTCGCGTTCACCAGGGACGGCGACACGGAGGCTCAAAGCTTTGCCCAGAGCATGGGAGCAGTCTGGGCCGGCGATTCGTCGCAGTCGCCCCCCGAAGAACTGGACGCGGCGATCATCTTCGCGCCCGTGGGAGGGCTGGTCCCGACCGCTCTTAGGGCAGTCGCCAAGGGCGGCGTGGTCGTCTGCGGCGGCATCCACATGAGCGAGATCCCCTCGTTCCCCTACGAGATCCTCTGGGGCGAGCGCGTCGTACGCTCGGTTGCCAACCTGACCCGCAAAGACGGGGAAGAGTTCCTCGCCCTAGCCCCCAAAGTCCCGGTACGCACAAAGATCGTGCCCTTCCCGCTCGAAAGGGCGAACGAAGCGTTAGGCTCTTTGCGTAGCGGTAGGCTCAGTGGCGCGGCCGTAATGGTAGCCGGCGAGATCGCATGATCTGAGAACCAAGGAGGAGATACCGATGGACGCACACATCCCCTGCCCGCTGTGCCGACACGACAACCCGTCGGAGAACCGCTTCTGCGGGCATTGCGGCGCCCCGCTGGCGGGTAGCGAACAACTCGCCCTTCGCCAAGGGAACACCCCGAACATAGTGGATCGGAGCTTGCCCGCGAGGTTTGGGCCTGTCGGCAAAGCATTGGCGCTAGGCCTGGCAGCCTTAGCGGCCGAGACTGGTCTGGCTTGGCTGCGACGTCGGAACGAACGATTCAACCAACCCTCGCCATTTAACGACCGGAGCGCCGAACTCGCGGTCCCCGAGTATTTCTTTAGCCAGAGTTTGGAGGAAGTGTTGGTCCAGCTGCAAGAAGGTGGCTCCCGGGACCGTATCTTCGCGCGGCGGGTGGTTCGATTCTCCAACATCGCGAGACCCGCCGATCGGAGCAGCAGGTAGAACACTCTACCTCACTCCATCACCTGCTTTGGGAACCGACTTTCGTTGTGGTGTTAGGCAACCTCGCGTAAGCGACCGGTCTCGACCTCGTAGATAAACCCGCGCACGCTCTCCTTGTGCAAGATGAACGGGCTGGCCTGGATACGAGCGATGGACTGGCGCACGTCCTCTTCCAGGTCAGAGAAGGACTCCATAGGGAAATGTGGTTTTATGCCGACGTCATTCTGGATCTGCTGCTTCAGCTCGTCGTCGGAGAACGTAAGCATTCCACAATCTGTGTGGTGAATCAAGATGATCTCGCGCGTGCCAAGCAGACGCTGAGAGATTGCTAGGGAGCGGATCTCATCGTCCGTTATCACCCCGCCCGCGTTGCGGATCACGTGCGCGTCGCCCTCTTGAAGTCCCAGCATCCCGTAGACGTTGAGCCGCGCGTCCATGCAGGCGACCACGGCCACACCCTTGTCTGGGGGCAGCGGCAGGTCGCCCTTGTCGAAGGACTGCGCGTACCTCTCGTTGTTCTGTAGCAGATCGTCGGTGACGCTCATGCCCTACGCCCTCCTTGTCCAGAACCCTACCTGGTACGATCGCGTGCCCGCAACCAGGATATCATAGACTGTATCAGTTTCCGGGAGGCTAATCCTCTCTAGGCTGCCCAGCGTCCGCTCTCCTACCGGTCCGCGAGTTGGTAGAGGGCATCGACAGCGATCTGGGCCATCAACTCCGTCCCTATCGGGAGCGCCGCCTCGTCGAGGTCGAACCGTGAATCGTGGAGCCTCTTTCGCTCTTCGGCGTTTGGGTTCGCCGTGCCGAGCCAGTAGTAGGCCCCGGCATACTCGAGCACAAACCGGCTGAAGTCCTCACCCCCGAGGGAAGGAGCGACCTCCGGCGTCGCTTCGGTACCGAGCAACTCCTGCGCCGTCTGGCGGACGCGCTCAGCCCATTCTGGCGTGTTGATCGTGGCGGGGTAACCGTCCCAGTACCTGATGCGCGCCGTGGCTCCTACCGACGCGGCGATACCCTCTACGACGGAATATAATCGGCCCTTTATCTCCTCTTTAGTCTCCGGCCGGAAGGTGCGGATCGTGCCTTCCAGCCGCACCTCTTTGGCGATGGCGTTGTAACGGCGGCCGCCCTCGATCCTCCCGATCGTCAGGACCGCCGAGCGGAGCGGGCTCACGTTGCGGCTGACTATACTCTGCAAGCCGTTGATCACCTGGTTCGCCGCTACGATGGCATCCGTCGCCTGGTGGGGGCTGCTGGCATGACCGCCGGTTCCTTCGACTACCACCTCGAAGCGGTCAGAGTTACCCGTCATCTCCTTCTGGCGGACCCCGATCTGGCCCACGGGAAGGCTGGGCCGCACGTGCTGGGCAAATACGGCATCTGGCTCACGCTCCCGGAATACACCATCGTCTATCATCGGTCGCGCCCCGCCAGTCGGTGACGCCTCCTCCGCCGGCTGGAAGACGAGGAGCACGCGACCGGGCAGCTCGTCTTTCACCTCGTTCAATAAACAGCCTGCCCCGACCAGCATCGCTGCGTGCGCGTCGTGTCCGCAGGCGTGCATGACCCCCTCGTTCTCGGAGACGAAACCGTGATCGTTCTCCTCCTCGATTGGGAGCGCGTCGATGTCGGCCCTCAAAGCCACCGTATTCCCCGGCCTACCTCCCTGCACGAAGCCGAGCACGCCCGTCCCGGCGTAACCTGCCTCGTAAGGAATGCTGTTCTCTTCCAGCTTCCCCCGTATCGTCTTGGAGGTCTCGTGTTCTTCACCGCTCAACTCGGGATACCGGTGGAGGTGGTGCCGCAAGGAGACGAGGTCTTTCTCGTACCGGCCGCCCTCACCCTTTAGGAACGGCCTACCGTGTTTCGACACGCTTCTCCTCATGTCCTCGCGAAGACTCGATCAGGTCCCGCAGGTCCTCCACGCCGGGACGGACGACGCCGACCTCGGTGACGATGGCCGAGACGAGGCCCACCGGCGTGACGTCGAACGCCGGGTTGTAGGCCTGCGTGTCCTGCGGGGCGACCCGCACCCCGCCCACCTCCAGCACCTCGGATGCGGGCCGCTGCTCTATAGGGATGGCATCCCCGCTGGGGGTCCTAAGGTCTATCGTGGAGAGGGGCGCCGCCACAACGAACGGTACCCCGCTTGCCCAGGCGGCGAGCGCGAGGGGGTAGGTGCCCACCTTATTCGCCACGTCCCCGTTGGCGGCGATGCGGTCGGCGCCCGTTATGACGAAGTCTATCTCGCCCGAGGCGATCAGGCCGCCAGCACCGGAGTCTATCGTTACCCTATGGGGAATACCCATCCTTTTGAGCTCCCAGGCTGTGAGGCGCGACCCCTGCAGCAAAGGGCGGGTCTCCGTGGCTGTCACTCCGGCCACCAGGCCGCGCTTGTGGGCGACCTCGACGACGCTCAAGGCCGTGCCGTGGGCCACGCAGGCTAAAGCGCCTGTGTTGCAGTGCGTCAAAACGCGAGACCCTTCGGTGATAAGGTCTGCCCCAACCTCGCCGATGAGGCGGTTTATCTCCTCGTCCTCGGCGACCATCGAGCGCGCCCGCTCGATCAGCCCGTCGACCGTCTCGGGCCGCTCAGGATCGTAGACCTCTCTGACCCGCTCTATCCCCCACTTGAGGTTCACGGCAGTAGGGCGGGTGGAGGCGAGCAAAGACGCCGCGCGCGCGAGGGCTTCGCCGACGTCCTCACCGCTCTCTTGCGCCTGCCGCGCGGCAAGGGCCACCCCTAGTCCCCCCGCAACGCCCAGAGCCGGGGCGCCGCGCACCCGCAAAGACGAGATGGCCTCGGCGAGCTCCTCCACGCTGCTCAATGAGAGCCAGACCTCCTCCTCGGGCAGGCGTGTTTGGTCGATGATCCGTATCTTCTCGTCGGCCCAGTCTATCGTGCGCATGCTCGCGTTTATTTTAGTATCGCTGTAGTATCGCTGCGCGTACCGTGCGAAATGCTTTGCCTAAGACGTCCCGAACTCACGAGATGAGGACGACCTTCGAGGCTTTCCGCGGCGCGCCTTCTCAGGTAGGACGAAATTAGGTACGAAGTCGAGCATGACGTAATCGAGGAGGATAACCTCGTCCGCGACGCTCGGGGGCCCCCGCCTGACACCTCTTCGGACCCCGTACTGGGGGAGGAACTCTTTCTCTTCCGGCATAGGGCAGGTCCTCCTTCCTCAAGATCTCTTACAAAGCGAATGAGGCCACCAAACAGATCCGGCACACCCTTGAAGCTAGCGATCACAGCTCCACCAAGAACAGCGCCACCGCGGCGACGGCCAGCACGCCCCACATCGGGCGGTTCCAGTCCCAGACCCGCCGTCCGCTAAAGGAAGCGAACGGGGAGAAGGGAAAGAGCACCTCGATGATCGCCAACGACAGACCAGCCGTCTGGGCGTCGCGGAGCCACGCTGCGCCCTCGGGCGGGAGGCTGCCGAATCGCAGAAGCGCCCACGCAGCCCACGCGAAGAGCAGCACGACCGAGGCTCCCGCGAGGGCGGTCGGGCCGAGCTTCGGGACGAGGTCCTGATAGCGCCACGCGCTTCCTCGGGGGTAGACAGAGCCGGGTGCCGGCAAGAACACGCCGAATGCCGCGGCGACCCCGAAGCTCAACGGGAAGGCCGCCTCCCAGGCGCGGTGCCGCACCGGTAACCCCTGCAAGCGCGCCGCTAACCGCATCACCGCTTCGCGCAGGCCAAACAGCGCCACGACGCCCCCGATCCCGCCAAGCACCGACGCCCCCAAACCCCCTATCAACCCGTTCCGCCACTCGACCAACAAGAAGACGAGTGCGCTCGCGAACGTGCCAACCCACCACTGGAGTGCCGGGCTGTCTGACTTCGTCGCCCCGGGGCGTGCCCAGAGGAAGTGCCCAACGTCGCCGCCGAAGCGGTGGGTCCTTAGCCAGAGCGCGAGAGTGCCCAAAGGGCCGTAGCGCCGTAGCTGTTCCCCGAAAGAGAGTATCGTGAAACCGCGCGTGGCGAAGAGCCTGCTTGAACTGGTGTTGAAGCCCTCGACACAAGCGAACACCTCCCGGCAGCCGCACTCCTCGAAGAACTGGAGCGCCGCTTCAACCAGCCTCCCTCCCACGCCGAAGCCGCGCGTCCCCGGGTCGGTCATCAGCCAGAGCATCAAGCCACCCCGGCGCTTGTCCGGCAATACGACCGTCTCCGGCACGACCACCCCCACCAGCCTCCCGTCCCACTCGGCGACCAGCACGTGCGGCGAGGGAGAGAAGAGGACGCTCCCCAAAGGGGGGAAAGTGCGCCCGGCCAAGGACTTCACGCCCTCTTCCTCGTCGTCGCGCATCCGCCGAACCAGGATCTCCGGCGGGTTCTTTACTTCTTCGTTCATCAGCAGCGGATCACGTCAGTGGCATCGTCTCCGGTTTGTCTTCCCGCCTTCGAGGAGAAGGTGCCAAAGTACCGGGTGAACGATCGAAGACCGGCTGCGTACTCTATCACGTTGACTCTCTGTTCACGCCCTGCTGGTATTCCCTGACGAGCACCGCGCCCTGGATGGCCACCGCTACTGGTCGTTCATCTTCTGCGCCACCAGTAATCATACGTTGCCGAAAGGCCGCAAACCTAAACAAAAGGCCGGAGCCCTGCTAGAGGATCCCGGCCCTTCCTTATTCACCGGGTTGCTGACAAGGTGGCTTCTCGGAAGTCCGCTCGTATTAGGTAGAGTTCACCGCCACCCGCTCGAAGCGCACCTCCTCCTGTACGCCGTCGGTCAGCAGGGCCCGGAACCTTAGCTCCTTAGCGTGTTGTTTTTGGACTTCACACGGGACAGCCGCCCCCTACCGTCCCCCCTCGCTACGGCCGTCTGTCTCCTATGGGGTCCTTATAAACACGCTCGATGCTTGTCGCCTGGCGGCTTTTGGCGTCCATCTCGATGAGCACAGCGTTGAGGGCGGCTGAGCCTCTCGACACCCTCAATCTCGGAAGCTCTTTGCCGAGGAACAACCCCAAGAAGCTCTCCCTATCGAAGCCTATTACGCTCTCCTTGGCGCCTGTCATCCCCACGTCGGTCACGTACGCCGTGCCCGCCGGCAAGATCTGGGCATCTGCGGTAGGGACGTGGGTATGTGTTCCTACCAGAGCTTGCAGCCTGCCCTCAAGATGATAGCCCATGGCCTGCTTCTCACTCGTTGCCTCAGCGTGCATGTCGATCAGGATAAGGTCAGCTCCTGCGGACCTCAGTTCAACCACCGCCTGATCCGCTGCTTCGAAGGGAGAGCGGAGATTCTGCCGCATGAACACCCGACCCTGCACGTTCGCAATTCCTACGCACAGGCCGTTCGCCTGAAATGTGCCCCACCCGCATCCGGGCAGACCCTCGTCGAAATTCGCTGGGCGTATCACCCGCGGCTCCTGTTCCAGTAACTCTTCCGCCCCTTCGCTATCGAAGGCATGATTGCCCAGGGTCAAGAAATCCACCTCGGAAAGTAAAGCCGAGCTCGAAGCCGGGGTTATGCCCCGTCCGCCCGGCGCCGAGTTCTCTGCGTTGACCACGACTGCATCAAGCTCCAGCTCCCGCCTCAAGGTGGGTACCAGAGACTGGACCACCGTGCAGCCCGCTTCGCCCACAACGTCTCCTATGAACAAGAGGCGAAACGACATATACCTCGACTTTCCGCAAAACCTCTCCAGCCCCTTGGAGAGAGAATACCAAGACGCTTCCGTTGAGTTTACATTTTTCTAGGACTGGACCAATTCTTGGCTTGCGGTGCTCCTCGCTTTTCTACCGGCTCTTTACAACGTGAAAGAGAAAGGAGTGAGCCGACGAGCGTACTCGAACCGCTGACCTGCTCATTACGAGTGAGCTGCTCCAAAGCCTAAGGAGCGCCTGCGCCGCGCCCCCATGCTTAAGTGCTGATTAACTCTAGCTCAGAACAACCTTCAGCCAGCAAGGCGCGGAAGCGTAGCTCGAAGGTCTGTGGACGGTAGGCGTGTGTATTCTCGGGCTCAGACCCACCCATATGGCTCCAGTACCCCGACCGATACCTCCTAATCGAATCGACCAGGATCAGGGGCAAACTTTACAGGTCGGTGAGCTTGAGACTATTGTCGGCCTCATCGAAGTCCTGGTAAATGTGCTGCTCAGGTATTGGCGAGGACTTTTTAAGCCGTAGGCTCTAACTCCTCCGGGAACCCGGCCTCTAACAGCTCTGCGCAATCCTCGTACACCGCGTAGGCCCCTGCCTCCTCTAGCTCGGTTCGGCTGAACGCCCCACCGGTCATGACCGCAGCAGCCCTCACCCCAGCTTCCTTTGCGGCTTCGATATCCCAGATCGAATCACCGACTACCACGGAGTTCTCCGAAGCAGTCCCCGACCGCTCGAGAGCGAGCCCGAAGATGTCCGGCGCCGGCTTTGACTCTTCGGCTTCGTCCGAAGAGATGACCCCCGCAATCTTGCCCTCGGCCCCGAGTTCTCTCATGTGGTGCTCGAGCTCCTCGGGTTTGGCGCTGGTGGCCAACCAGACCTCGTAGCCCTGGTCGACCAGCGAGGCTATGAGC